>JAJTBU010000185.1 GCA_021286735.1 bacterium | reverse complement strand
GTGGATCGCGGACGCCGCGGGGCTGCTTTAGCGCCCGCGCCCGAGGCGGCCCCTCATTTTCAAAGCTTAATATTCCGGTTCCCTGACGCAGCCATTCTCGCAGAAGGTCAGCTCCACGGCGAGGGTCGACCCGCGCGGGGGACCTCCCGCCGCCAATAGCCTGGAGAGCGTCTTCCTCGCGGCGGCCGTCCCCTCGAGCTTGATCACGCTGGCATTTTCGACGCCGCGCGCGGAGAGGGCCTCCTCGACGATGCAGGCTATCTCGCACTCGGCCGCGTGCCCGGGCTGTCGCCAGGGATCGAAATCGCTCTCATCGAAATCTCCCAGATCGATGCCCGCCGCCACGAGTTCACCGAGGAAGCGGCGCACGCCGATGACGCGCATGTCGAAGGGGACGCGGGATTCCTCCCGCTTTTTCAGCGAGCAGGAGCTGATCGCCACCGCCGTGCCGCCGGGGATTCCCGCCGCGCCCAGGGCCGCCTCGGCCGAGATCGCCATGGGAGAGGCGACGGGCAGGATGGCGGGGGAGAGGGCCGGGTATTCTCCTGCGATGAAGTCGATAGCCGCAGGGCAGGCCGAGAGAATATGCAGGCCGGGGCCGCGGGCGTGGATCGATTCGGCGCAGCGGGCCGCGAATTTCGGGATGCCAGAGACTACGGGCATGAGCGCGGCGGCGCCGGCCGCCCGCAGGAGCCCGTTCAGCCGCCGCCACTCATCGGGGTATATGAGCTTGACCGAGGGGGAGACCACCGCCACGATGCCCTGCGGCGAGAGCGGGCGGCCGCCGATCTCCGCGAGTATCTTCCTGATGGACTGTTCGCGAGTGGATGTCATGAGGACGCAACTATGCAACGAAAGAGGGCCTTTGTCGAGCCGGCCGGCGGCGCCTCGCGCTCGGGGGGGCCGCCGGCCGCGCGCCAGCCCCTATCCCCGCGATTTGACGAAGGTCCCGGCCTCGTATTCGTCGAAGGCGCGGCGCAGCTCCTCCCTCGTGTTCATGACGATGGGGCCTCCCCAGGCTATCGGTTCCCCGAGCGGCTCGCCGGCGATGAAGAGAAAGGAGGCGCCGGTATCGGCGGCGCAGAGCGTCACCGTGTCGGTCGCCTGCTTTTCGGCGGGGAGGGGCGATCCGGCGCCCCGGGCGGGCGACTCGGCCGCGGGGAAGTGCCCGAGCCTGCCTTCGCCGATCGCCGCCTCGCCCGACGCGGCGCCACGGTTTTTCGCGTTGCGCGACATCAGGCGGCCGCGGAACACGTACGCAGCAGCGTTGTGCGATTTAGGTACTTCCAGGCTTATGGATGCTCCCGGCTCGAGCGTCGCGATCAGGTAGAGCACGGGCACGAAGAGGTCGGGCGTCGCTCCGCGACGCCCGCCGTACTCGCCGGCGAGAATGGCGACCTTTTTTCCTGCGCCCTCGGCGATGGGGATCTCCGCCGCCTCGACCGCACGATAGCGGGGCTCCGTCATCTTGAGCCGCGCGGGCAGGTTCACCCAGAGCTGGAAGCCCTCCATCGTCCTTCCGTCGGCGCCGGGCTCGGGCATTTCCTGGTGGATGATGCCGGAGCCGGCCGTCATCCACTGGGCGTCGCCGGGGCCGATCGTTCCGCGGTTGCCCATCGAGTCGCCGTGGGCCACCTCGCCCGCGAGAAGGTAGGTGACCGTCTCGATGCCCCGGTGCGGGTGCCAGGGAAAGCCGGCGATGTAGTCGTCGGGGTTGTCCGAGCCGAAGTGGTCGAGCAGCAGGAAGGGATCGTAATCGTGCCGCTCGTTGAAGCCAAAGACCCTGCGGAGCTTGACGCCCGCGCCGTCCACCGAGGAGACCGCCTCGACGATGTCCGCCAATGATCGCTCCATGCTCGCCTCCTTAAAACATTGACTGGCGCGGCGCCGATCCCTCGCCTTCGGCCTCGCCTTCGGCCGCGCCGCTGGCCGCGCGGATCCGGGGCGCCGCGAAGGGAAACCGCCGCAGCGTTTCGTAGCGGGGACCCCGCGGCGAAAGGAAGGACTCCATCAGGTCGAAAGACTCCGGCGCGAGACCTTTGAGGCCGAGTTCCGGCGCCTCGCCGAGGGGCGCCTCGCCGGGGGGAAGCGCGGCGGCACTACGCGGAAATTCCCGGAAACGGCCCAGGGTGAGGTGGGCGCGCCAGGGGCGGCCGTCGTTCTCGGCCCCGACTTCGGCGGCCAAGCGGCGGGCCGTGCCGATGACGGCGTCGAGGGCGCCTTCGGGCTCGACGCGCACGCCGAGGCAGAGGACGCGCGGCGCCCGCCGCGAGGGCAGGCAGTCCAAGCCGAGGGGCGACAGGGCGGGCGCCGCGACTTTGCCGGCGAGCGGCTCCAGCCCCGCCGCGATCGCCGCCGCGTCAGCCCCGCTCACCTCGCCGAAAAAGTGGAGGGTCAGGTGATAGAGCGAGGGGCTTACCCAGGAGAGCCTGGCATTCCCGAACTCGCCAGCCCTCGATTTGGCCCAGGCCCCGATCGCGGCCTTCGCCTCGTCGCCCAGGCATATCGCGAGGAATAGCCTATGCCGCGTCTCGCCGGATTCGTCGCAGCCTGCCATCGCGCCTCCCGCTATGAACTATATGCACCGTTTCGCCGCCGGCGCCAGCCCATGGGCCGCCCAGGCCGCGCGGCGCCCGCCTATGCCCGCCGGTAGATGGCGACTGGGATGGCGGGCGAAAGAAGGCCGCCCGCCTGTGCCCGCGCGCGAATTCAGCTTGTGTTATGACCGCTTTTCGCTATACTTATGGCACGCAGCGATAAAAAAAGAGGAAGGCCATGGGAAAAACCAGGATGACAACGCTCATCTCGCTCATCGTCGTGGCGGCTTCGATGGTTTCGTGCGCCAGCGCGCCCCCCAAACCGGCAGAGCCGAGCGCCGAAGCCAACCGGGCGAAGACCATCGTGCAGGGCAGCTCGACCCCCGATTTTCCCGCGACGCCCTCGATCCCGAACCAATCGCCGAGCGAGGCCGCCAAGGCTATCGTAACGCAGCAGCCGGGCCCGCAGGCTCCCGGCGGGACGAGCCCCATCGCCTCCGCAGCAGTCCTGAGCTCCGAGGATCAGGCCTTCCTTGCCAATTACCTCTCGCGGCTCAGCTACATGGTCTATTACAACGACGCCTCGGGCATGGATCCGCGATTCGCCAAGATGGCGGTGTCCCAGGCGAACCGCTACCTCATCGAAAAGCTCGGACTGGCGGCGATCGACTTCGACCAGATCGAGAAGAACAAGAAGGACCAGCTTGGCGCCTACCAGGCCGAGACCGGCGGCTCCATCGACATGATCCAGTACCTCGCCCAAAAATTCAACGCCGACATCTACGTCGAGATCGACTTGAAAGCGAGCGCCTCGGGCGCCGGGAATTCGTTCAACGGAAGCGCCCAGGGAACGATGAAGCTCTTCGAGACTTCCACCGCCCAGCTCCTCGGCTCCATCGCCTTCATGAGCCCGCCGACCTTCAGCCCCGTTTCGCCCGACGCCGCCGTGGCCAACGCGATCTCGGCCTCGGTCTGGCAGGCCATGCCCAAGGTCACGGAGCAGGCGAGGGCGCTCATCGCGGCCTCGGCCTCCAGGGGCGTTCGCTACGAACTCATCGTCCAGAAACTCCCCGACGCCAAGCAATCCGCGGCCTTCGTGAAGGCGCTGTCCAGGAAATTCGCCGAGGCCGAGCAGATCTCCTTCTCGGCGGGGGAGACGCGCATCGCCCTCTACGCCTTCATGACCAAGGCCAAGGTGCAGCAAGCGATTTACGACGCGGGCGCCCTGGCGGCGCTTCCCGACCTGTACCTCGTGTACATGAGGGGCAAGTCCTTCACCTTCAACAGCGGCCTATAAGGCCGAGCGGCCTCCATGGCCGCCGCGGGCGCGCGGCCATAGAGCGCCCCGCCGTTTCCGTGCGAACCATCGCCCTGGCCGAATGGCCGGAAGGCGCGAATGGCTTACTTAGGGAGGATTGAGATGAAAAAATTCACTTCGGTCATGGTGCTGCTGCTGGCGATCGCGACAGTCTTCCTCGTCGCCTCCTGCGCGACGAAGCCGCCCCTCCGCAAAGGCGAGGTCCTCCTTGAGGACAAGGGCACGGCCTTCGGCGTCAAGACGCCCAAGTGGGTCGAGACCGCCATCATCGGCGGGGCCAAGGACGTGGAGAAGCTGCCCGACTACAAGGACTTCGTCGTCTTCGTCGCCCAGTTCGAGGCCCAGAATCTCCAGAGCGCCCAGCTCCTCGCCGAGCGCATGCAGGCCCAGACCGAACTGGCCTCCTACCTTTCGACAAGGGTGAAGGACGCCTTCAAGGGCGCCAACGTCGCCGACGCCGATTCCAAGAATTTCGGCGTCTACGGCGAGCGCTTCGTCGCCTCCGTGGCCGAGGCCAAGTACTCGGGCTTCAGGCGCGACAGCGACTGGTGGGTCAAGGTGCAGACCTACACGCCGGACAACAAGCCGGACAAGCAGCTCTACAGGGTGATCCAGCTCTGGACGATGTCCAAGGACATGCTAAAGAAGCAGTTCGACATGCTCTTCGCCCAGGTCGCGGGCTCGACCCCGCCGACCCCGGAGACCAAGCGCGCGATGGATCTGGTGCAGAACACCGTCGCGTCGGACTTCTTTACCGGCAAGTAAGCCGGAACCCGTCCTTAAGGAGGGCAAGGCCATGCGAACGAAGACTGTCTTTATCGCGCTTTTCCTGGCGCTCGTGGCGTTGGCTTCCTGCGCGACGGCGCCGAACGTGCCCTCCTGGGCGCTGACGACGCCGCCCCCTGACGGGACGAATACCTATTTCGTCGGCTCGGCCGCGGGGGCGAACGCCGCCGCGGCCGTGGCCGACGCGACGAGCAACCTCATCGCGGGCATCATGCAGTACCTCGGCGTGAGCGTGAAAGTGTCGACGAGCGCGACGGCCAAGGCCTCCGTCGACGAGTACTCGGCCTCGCTCCGTCAGACGGTGGAGACCGAGTCGAACAACAGGCTCGCCGGCTTCCAGGTCAAGCAGAAATATGTGCAGACCGACAAGAAGACCGGCGCGGCGACGGTATGGATCCTGGCGAGCTACGCCACGGCCGAGCTCAACAAGGAGAAGGCGCGCATCGCGGCCCTCTTCCAGGAGAAGATCGACGCGGTGGCGAAACCCGAGGCCGAGGGCGACAGGCTGGCCGCCGAGGGCAAGGCCGTCGAAGCCGCCATGCGCTATATCGAGGCGATGGTCGCGGCCTCGGGCTCCGATATCGAGAACGCCGACATCAAGGTGGAGCGGAACGCCAACAAGGCGCGCGCCCAGGTCGCGGCGGTCTCCTTCGTATCGACGGCCGGCAATGAGCTGCGGGCGACCCTCGGCTCGGCTCCGGCCAAGCCTGTGGAGTTCCTCGTGACGGCCGGCGCGGGCGTTCCTGTCGCCGGCGCGTCGATCGCCGCGAGCTATCCGCGCAAGCTGCCGAACGGCAAGCTGGGAACCAAGACCGACTCCCTCGTCGCGGACGCGCGGGGCGTGGCCCGCCTCGCCCTGCCCGCGCCGGACTTCGTGG
>JAJTBU010000184.1 GCA_021286735.1 bacterium | reverse complement strand
GGCGATGCAGGCGAATCCCCTCCGGAAAATGCCGCCGCTCACCGCTCCTCCCTGAAGCGGTAGCCGACGCCGCGCACCGTCTCGATGAGGTTTCCCGAATCGCCTAACTTTCGCCTGAGCGAGAGGATATGCACGTCAAGGACGCGGTCGGTGACGGGGTAATCCTCGCCCCGGGCGCCGGCTATGGCCTGCGAGCGGGTGAACACCCTGCCCGGCTCGCGCATGAGCAGTTCGAGCACGGCGAATTCCGTGGCAGAAAGCTCCACCGGGCGGCCGCGCTCCGATACTTCGTGGCGCCGGGGATCGAGTCGCACGCCCGACACTTCGAGCGCCGCGTCGGCCCGGCCGTCGGCCCCGCCCGGCGCCCCGCCGGAAGCGTCGGCGGCGATCTCCCCCCCCGCCCGTCCCAGTCGCCGCAGGAGGGCCCTTATCCTGGCGATGAGCACCTGAGGGCTGAAGGGCTTTGCGAGATAGTCGTCGGCGCCCAGTTCGAGCCCCTTCACGACATCCTCGTCCTCGCCGAGGGCCGAGGCGATGATCACGGGCATCGACCGCCCCTGCGGGCTCTTGCGCAGGGCGCGCAGCACGGCGAGCCCCCCCATGCCCGGCAGCAGGAGGTCGAGGACGCAGAAGGAAGGAGCGGCGCTCTCGAGCAGGCGCAGGGCTTCCTCGCCCTCTCCCGCCACAAGGCTTTCCCAGCCTTCCCGCTTGAAGGAGACCGCCAGGAGTTCGGCGATATCGGGATCGTCCTCGACGATCAGAATTTTCACCGCTTCTTCCATAGGATTGGCCTAAGCGTTGAGTTCCACGTGCACCCCCTCGACCATGAAGACGATATCCTCGCAGGCGTTCGTCATGTGGTCGCCGAGGCGCTCGAGGTAGCCCGAAGTCCTGAGGAGCTTGGCCGCCTTCTCCGCCTCCTCGGGCCGCTCGCGCATCATGGCGAGAACCTCGGCCGTCAGGGCCTTGTGCTCGCCGTCGATGAAATCGTCCATCGCGGCCGCCTGCCGCGCCAGCTCGGCCGAGCGCCTCGTGAAGGCTTCGGCGGTGCCCCTGATCATCTTCGCGCCGGTTTCGGCCATCGCGGAAAGGCGATCGAGGGACCGCATGCGCGGCTGTCCGGCGAAGGTCGCCGTGGCCTTGGCCAGGTGCACGGCGTGGTCGGCGGCCCGCTCGAAATCGGCCGCCACCTTGAAGGCCGCGACCAGCATGCGCAGGTCCCTCGCCACCGGCTGCTGCGTGGCGATCGCCACCGCGGCCAAGTCTTCGATCTCCAGCTGGAGGGCGTCGATCTCGGCGTCCGCGCGCTTCACTTCCTTGGCGAGGCCCGCGTCCTGGGTGGCGAGGGCGTGCTGCGCCTTCAGGAGGGATTCCTCAGCCTTGGCGGCCATCAGCGCCAGCTTGCCGTCCAGGTCGGCGAATGCCTCGGAGAGTCTCGTTCGTTCCGTCATGTGTCCATCCTCTGGCCGAATGCGTCGCGCATCAGCCGAACCGGCCCGAAATGTACCGCTCGGTGCGCTCGTCGCGCGGGGTGACGAAGAGCTGCCTTGTCGGGGCGTACTCGACGAGATCCCCCGTGAGCAGGAAGGCCGTCATGTCGGACACGCGGCCGGCCTGCTGCATGTTGTGCGTCACGATGATGATAGTATACTTCGCCTTGAGCCCGTCAAGAAGCGCCTCGATCTTGGCGGTCGACAAGGGGTCGAGGGCGCTCGTGGGCTCGTCCATCAGGAGGATTTCCGGCGTGAGCGCGAGCGCGCGGGCGATGCACAGGCGTTGCTGCTGCCCGCCGGAGAGGGCGTACGCGCTGCGCTTGAGCTTGTCCTTGACCTCGTCCCAGAGCGCCGCCTGCTTCAGCGAGGATTCGACGAGCTCATCCATGTCGCCCGTCCAGCCGTTGAGGCGCGCGCCCCAGGCGATATTCTCGTAGATGCTCTTGGGAAAGGGGTTGGGTTTTTGGAAAACCATGCCTATCCGCTTGCGGACCTGGACGGCGTCGACCGCCGGGTCGTAGATGTCGATGCCGTGGAAGAGCACCTTCCCCGAGGTCGTCGTGCCTGGTATCAGCTCGTTCATGCGGTTGAAGGCGCGCAGCGCCGTGCTCTTGCCGCAGCCGGATGGGCCGATGATGGCCGTCACCGAGTTCCGGCGCAGCTCGAGCGACAGGTCGCGCACGCCGACGTGGCCGTCGGCGTAGGCGATCGTCAGGTTCCGCACATCGAGCGCGGAAGGGGCGAGTTCGAGCCCCCCGCCGGGCGCCGGCGTGAAAGTTGGTCGATTCCTGTCGTGCGGCCACGCGGCCGCCGAGTCTTTGCTCATGTTCCTGCCCTCCGTCGGGCGCTGAATCGATTGCGCAGTATGATCGCCGTAGCGTTGAGCGTCATCAAGAGCGCAAGCAGCGCCAGGATCGCCGCCGCCGCCAGGTTCTTGAATTCGCCCTGGGGCCTCGAGGTCCATTGGTAGATTTGTATGGGAAGCGTCGTGAAGCGGGAGAACGGGCTCACCGGATCGAGCGTGAGGAAGGTCGAGGCGCCCACCACCACGAGCGGAGCTGTTTCGCCCAACGCGCGCGAGATCGCCAGCACCGTGCCCGTGAGGATGCGGTCGGCGCTCGCCGGCAGCACGTGGGCCCAAATGGTCTGCCATTTGGTGGCGCCCAACGCGAGGCCCGCCTGCCTGAGGGTGCCGGGCACGGCCCGCAGCGCCTCCTGCGCGTTGATGATGATGACCGGGAGCACCAGGAGCGCCAGCGTGAGCGAGGCGGAGAGGATGGTCCGCCCGCTCGCGGCTTCCCCCTGCGCCGCCCTGAAGATCGCCCCGGAGGTGAGCGGCTCGAGCGCCCTCACGAACACCGCGAGCCCCAGCATGCCGTAGATTATCGACGGCACGCCCGCCAGGTTGTAGATGTTGAGGCGGATGAAGCGGTTGAGCGCGTTGTCGGCCGCATATTCCTCAAGCCACACCGCCGCCGCCACGCCGATGGGGAAGGCGATCAGCAGCGTCAGCAGGATCGTCGCGAGCGAGCCGATAGCAGCGCCGCGCAGGCCGGAATCGAGGGCCGAGGCCGACTGGGGATTACTGAGCAGCTTCGGATTCAGCCAGGCCCTGAAGCGCAGGACGCCTTCCGGGAATTCGCGGTCGCGGAAGGCGAATATATCGGAGCGCGCGAAGACGCTCTGCGAGAGCGTCCAGGTCTTCGCGGGCTCCTCTTTCAATATCTCGCTGGCGATGATGGCGCGCAACGCTTCGGGCTTCCGCGACGCGAGGGGCTCGGCCTCGTCCAGCGCCGCGAAACGCCTGCGGGTGAGCCCCTCGCGCAGCGTCGCCACCAGGGCGGGCGCATCCATCGCGTCGACGCCCACACCGTCCCGCGCGATGCTCGCCGGGGGGACTTCGTAGGTCAAAAGCACGTATCCGAAGCTCTGATCCACGATGCTGAAGACGAGCATGGCGAGGAAGAGCACCGAGAGCAGCGTGGCGCAGAGGAAGGCGACGCCGTATCGCGACGCCTTCGCCTTTCGCCCGGCGAGCCTGTCGTCGTAGACTCCGTTCATTCGTAGACCTCCCGGCGCCTGCCGACTATGGCGCGCGAAAGGATATTGAGGCCCATCGTCAGCAGGAAGAGCGTCCCCGCGATCGCGAAGAGGCTCGAATAGTCGATCGAATTGTAGGAGATGTCGCCTCCGGATATCCGGACTATGTGCCCCGTCATGGTCTCCGCCGACTTGAGCGGATTGAGCGTCAGGTTCGGCCCCGAGCCCGCGGCGAGCGCCACAATCATCGTCTCGCCCACCGCGCGCGAGAGCCCCAGGATGAAGGCCGCCGCGAGCCCCGAGAAGGCGGCCGGCACGACGACCTGGGCGGTGACCTCGAGCTTGGTGGCGCCCATCGCGTAGGCGGCCTCCCTCAAGGATCGGGGCACGGCGGAGAGGGCGTCCTCGCACATCGAGGCGATGAGGGGGAGGATGAGCACCCCCATCACGAGTCCCGCGGAGAGCATGTTGTACACTTCCAGCCGCCCCGCGCCGATGATGCCGCGCAACGCCGGCGTGACCGTCGTCAGCGCGAAATAGCCGTAGACAACGGTCGGAATGCCCGCCAGGATCTCCAGCGTCGGCTTGAGGAATTGCTGCAGGCCCCAGGGCGCGTACTCCGAAAGGTAGACCGCCACCATGAGTCCGAACGGCAGCGCCACGGCCATGGCGATGAGGCTGGTGACGAAGGTGGCGGAGGCCAGCGGCAGGATGCCGAAGTGCCCGATCGCCGGCTGCCAGGCCGCGCCGGTGAGGAAATCGACGAGGGAGACCTGGGAAAAGAAGTTGAGCGATTCCTTTCCGAGGATGAAGACGATGCCCGCCGTCGTGAAAATGGAAAAAGCCGCGCAGGACAGGAGAAAGGCTTTTATCGCGGCTTCCCCCGGCCTTGCGCGCCTTTCAAGGCCGCCATGTTGTGCAGAGCCCCGCGCCGGACTCGGCGCGGGCGGCCCCAAGCGAGTCCGCATCGATCAGTACCTGCCTTTCATCGCGGCGGCCAGGGCGCTCTTGGAGGCGCGCAGGGCCTCGGCGGGCGCGGGGAAGTACCCGACCTTGCTTATCACGTCGTTCACGTAGGTGAGGTAGTAGGTCAGGAAGGCCGCCACCTGCGGCTTCTCCGCGATGATCTTCGCGTCGGAGTAGAGGAAGAGCGGCCGGGATAGCGGATAGGTCCCGTTGTCCACCGTCTGCCGGGATGGCGCGATTCCGTTGACCGCCAGGTCCTTGAGCTTGCCCTTGTTCTCGACGTAGTAGGCGAAGCCGAAGTATCCCACGGCGTACTCGTCGCCGGCGACACCCTGCACGAGGATATTGTCGTCCTCGGAGAGCTGGAGGTTCTTCGCGGACAGCAGGGGGGCCTTGTTCTTCTTGAAGACATGCTCGACGAAGTAGTCGAAGGTGCCCGAATCGGTGCCCGGGGAGAAGCGCTTGATCTCTTTCTTAGGCCAGGTCGGGCGCACGTCGGACCAGTAGGTCGCCGTGGAGAAGAGCTTGGCCAGCTCCTCGACCGTGATGTCGGCGGCGAAGGCGTTTTTGGCGCTCACCACGACAGCCAGGGCGTCGGTGCCGATGCGGAATTCGATCGGCGTCCGGGGCTTGGCCAGCTTCGCGGCCAGGGCGACCTCGGCCGGAGTGATGGCGCGCGAGGCGTTGGCGATGTCGGTCTCGCCCGCCTTGGCCCAGCGCTCGAAGCCGGCGCCCGACCCGATCGAGTCGACCGTCACCTGTCCGGCGAAGCCTTCCTTGGCGAAGCGTTCGGCGATAGCCTCGGAGAGGGGGAAAACCGTGGACGATCCGGCGGTGAGCACGCTCCCCTGCGCTTTCGCGGGGTTTACGCCCGGCAGGATCTTGTCCTTGTCGTCGGAAATCGAGTCGACCCAGGAAAACTTGCCCTGGGCGAACGAAACGGTCGCGACCAAGGCCAGCAGCGCCGCAAGGATAGCCTTCTTCATCGTTTCCTCCATCAATTGACTTTTCCGATCCGAGGGCA
>JAJTBU010000183.1 GCA_021286735.1 bacterium | reverse complement strand
TCCGCTACGCGCACATGAACCCGCCCAACAGCCCCAACGGGCTCCAGGCGCAGTACTTCGCCGACAAGATCGCCGAGAGGACCAAGGGCGCGATCAAGATCACGGTGTATCCCAGCTCCCAGCTCGGTTCCATAACCGAGATGGCCGAAGCCGTCTCCATGGGCACGGTGGCGCTCCACCACAACACCTACGGCGGGCTCCAGCCTCTCCTCGAGGAGCTCGGGCTCTTCGATACGCCCTTCCTCTACAGGGACGTCAACCACCTCCTCGCCGCCACCGATCCCGCCACCTCGCCCGTGCTCAAGGAGCTCAACGCCAAGCTGATCGCGACGCGCAACGTCCGCATCCTCTACTCCTTCTATTTCGGCACCCGCGATCTGACCTGCAACAAGCCGATCTATTCGCCGAAGGACCTGGCGGGCAAGAAGATCCGCGCCATTCCCTCCCCGATCTATCTCGCGGCCGTCGAGGGCATGGGCGCCGTCGCCGTCCCCATCGACTGGGCCGAAGTCCCCGTCGCCCTCTCCACCGGCGTCGCCGACGGACAGGAGAACCCCGTCTCCACCCTCGTGACGAGCAAACTCTACGAGATCCAGAAATACGTGATGCAGACGCACCACATCATGGGATCCGAGCCGGTCGTCATCAACGAGAAAGTGTGGCAGGGTCTTTCCGACGAGAACAAGAAGATTTTCCAGGAAGTCGCCGCCGAGACGAGCAAATGGGCTTCCGACTACGTCCGCAACAGCGAAGACAAAGATCTCCAGACCCTCAAGGACAAGGGCATGAAGGTGATCGGCCCGGCCGAGGGGCTCAAGATCGACGAGTTCCGGGCCGCTGTCAACGCCGTCGTGGCCAAGCGCTTCGGCGCCAAGTGGGGCAAGTACTACGACATGATCGCGGCGATCTAATAGTTTAAGATCGCACAACGTTAAGAAAGCGGAGCAGGCGAGGGCGCTCGTCGCCCGGGCCGGCTCCGCATCACCCTATCAAATTCTTCCGAGGACTGGCTATGAAGCGAACACTAAAGGCGTTGAGCGGTCTCTTCGAGAACCTCTCGGTCGTCTTTCTCGTGATCATGAGCGTCTGCGTTTTCGCTCAGATCATCCTGCGCAACTTCTTCTCGATGGGCTCCTCCGCGCTCGAGGAGCTTGGGCGGTTTTCCCTGGTCTCGCTCGTCTTCCTCATGATGCGGAAGCAGCAGATCATCGTCGATTTCGTGATCTCCAGGCTGCCCGCCTCCGCGCGCCGAATCATGGACACGCTCATCAGGCTCGTATGCCTGGCCGTCTCTGTCTTCCTCATCGTGGCGATCTCCAGGATCATGGTGATGAACTACAATGTGCGCACCGCTGCGCTCAAGATGCCCAACTATATCTTCTACATCCCGATCGCCGCGGGGCTTGCCTTCGACGTCCTCGCTTCCATCGATCAGTTCATCGCCCTGCTCGCGGGCAAGGAGGATTCCAAATGAGCGGATTGGTCATCGTCGTGCTCTTCGTCTCGCTCATGATGCTGGGAGTCCCCATCGCGGTCAGCATGCTCGTGCCCTCGGGCATCTACATGCTCGTGAACCAGATCCCCATCAGCACCGTCATTCAGCGCATGGTGTCGTCGCTCAACTCCTTCACCCTCCTCGCCGTGCCGATGTTCATCCTCGCGGCGAACCTGATGAACAACTCCGGCATAACGACGCGGCTCTTCAACTTCTCGCGCCTCCTGGTCGGGCGCATGAGGGGAGGGCTCGCGCAGGTCAACGTCTTCGGAAGCCTCGTGTTCGCCGGCATCTCCGGAGCCGCGTTGGCCGATATCGGCGGCATCGGCAACATCGAGCTGGACGCCATGCGCGACCAGGGCTACTCGATGGAGGATTCGGCCGCGATCACCGCGGCCTCCGCCACGATCGGGCCGATTTTCCCGCCGAGCATTCCCCTCATCATTTACGCCGCAGCGGCCGAGACCTCCTCGATGCGCCTCCTCATGGCCGGCGTCGTGCCGGGCCTCCTCATCACCGTCGTGCTCATGATCCAGGTGGCCATCTACGCGCGCAGGTATCACTGGCCGCGCGGCGTGGAAGGCAAGTGGAGGAAGGGCGAAGTCGCCGAGATCGTCAAGAAGGGTCTGCCCTCCATGCTCATGCCCGTGATCCTCATGGGCGGCATGCTTTCGGGATGGTTCTCTCCGACCGAAGTCGCTGCGGTGGCCATCGCCTACGCGATTTTCCTGAGCCTCTGCTACAAGAGCTTCTCGCTGAAAGCATTCGTGAAAGTCGCGAAGGAGACGCTCGTCTCGACCGCCGCGGTGCTCTTCATCGTGGCTAGCGCCGCGATCTTCGCCTGGACACTCACCGTGGAGCAGCTCCCCCAGCAAATCTCGGCGGCCCTCCTCGGCATCTCCTCGAATCCGACGATACTCCTGCTCTTCGCGAACATCATCCTCCTCATCGCCGGCATGTTCTTGGAGACGACCGCGGCGATCATGATCTTCACGCCGATCCTGCTCCCGACCCTCGTCGCCGCGGGCGTCAATCCCGTGCATTTCGGCCTCGTGATGGTCTTCAACCTGATGATCGGCATGCTGACGCCCCCGGTGGGCATGAGCATCTACATGCTGAGCCCTATCTCGGGCATCCCCGTGAACAAGCTCTTTAAGGCGGTCATGCCCTACCTGATCCCCCTCTTCATCGCGCTGATCGTCCTGACCTATTTCCCCGCCGTCTCCCTCTGGCTGCCGAATCTTCTCTACGGCGTCCGGTGATTGTGAAAAGGAGGAGTGAACGATGACCGCAAAAGGCTATTTCCATAGGGTGCAGGCGGAGACGCCCACGCGCTTCTGGGTCAACAATCCGACGCTCGAGCAGGCCAAACAAGCCCTCGCGGAGGGCGCGGTCGGCTGCACGACCAATCCTAGCTACGTCTCGAAGCTCTTCTCCTCGCCCGAGGATTATCGAGTCGCGTTGCGCGCCATCGATCTCCTCATCCCCTACGAGGCGAACGACTCGATCGTCGCGGCCAAGGTTCAGGCGGCCATGGTCGCTCGCCTGAGCGACGTCTTCCTGCCGCTCTACGAGGCATCGAAGGGTGGGGCCGGATTCGTGACCATCCAGGGCGACCCCTTCGAGGAGACGATCGCGCAGCGCATCGTGAGCGAGGGCGTCGAGAACCGCAGGATCGGCCCGAACGTCGTCGTGAAAATTCCCGTGACCGAGCCCGGCATCGAAGCGATCAGGTATTTCGTCGACCACGATGTCCCGACGATGGCCACCGAGGTCATGGGCCTGTCGCAGGCGGTAGCCATCTGCGAGGCTTACCGCCAGGCCTCGGCCGCCTCGGGCAAATCGCCCATCTTCTACGTCACGCACATCACGGGCATCCTGGACGACCACTTCAAGCGCGTGATCGAGGCGGGCGGGATCGCGCTCTCGGAAGAGGCGCGGAAATACGCGGGCCTCTCGATAGCCAAGCGCCAGTACGCCCTCATGAAGGAGCGCGGCTATCCCGGCATCCTGATCGGCGGCGGCGCGCGCAAGCTCGAGGACTTCACCGAGCTTGTGGGTGGAGACCTCTCGGTGACGATCAATTGGACGGGCACCGCCGACATCCTGCTCGAGAAGGACGGCCCCGTGGTGAGCCGCATCGGCGCGAACATCTCCGACGACCTCGTCGCCGAACTGAAAGCGAAGCTGCCCGACTACGCGCGCGCCTGCGAGCCGGACGGCATGGCGCCCGCCGAGTTCTACGATTTCGGCGGCGTCGAGCTCTTCAGGACTTCCTTCATGAAGGGCTGGCAGCAGCTGCTCGCGCTCATCGCCGAGCGCAGGAGGGGAGCGTGATGGCCAAGGAAAGCAAGCATCTGGGAAGCCTGTCCACGGATCCGAAAGTCCAGCGCTCGGCGGGCATAAAGCGCGTCACGCTGACCTATGACAAAGACAACATGATGTGCTATTTTTACATCGACAAGGACGCCGAGCTGGCCCTGCACACCCATCCGCAGTCGCAGATCGGCATCGTGATCAAGGGGCGGGTCGATTTTCCGAAAGGCGACGGCACCGTGCTCCATCTCGCGGCGGGCGATTCCTACTATTTCGCCTCCATGGAGCCGCACGGTCTCAAGACCTTCGAGGAGACCGAGCTGATCGAATGCTTCTCGCCGTCCCGGGACGATTACAAGGACTGAGTTTTTCATACGGGCGCGCGGGGCTCTCCGCTTCCAGCGCCGCGAGGAGCAGCATCGAATGTCGAGCGCGGATATGTTCGAAGTGGACGATAGCCGGCCTTCCGCCGTCTTCGTCGTCATCGACAAGATCAAGGAACTACTCATCGAGCGGAAGCTGCGCCCCGGCGACATGATACCGAGCGAATCCGTCCTCGCCGAGAGCTTCAAGGTGGGCCGCGGTACGGTGCGCGAGGCGCTGAAGATCCTCTCCGCCTACGGCGTCGTGGAGATCAGGCGGGGCACGGGCACCTTCGTGTGCAGCGCCTCGAACAAGCGCCTCTTCGATTCCTCGCTTTTCCAGATTCTCGTCCAGGACCGCGACTACACCATCCTCACCCAGGTGCGCGAGATACTCGAGGTGGGCATCGTCAAGCTCGTGATCCAGTCGGCCACGCCCGAGGATCTCGCCGAGCTGGACGCCGCTGCCGTCTCCTTCCTCGCGGAGCTGGCGGTGCAGGGCAGCGCAGAGGACTCCTCGAAAAACTACGACATCCGCTACCACCGGCTCCTGGGCAAGTGCGCGCACAACGCGATCGTCGAGAACATCTACGACTTCGTGATCGAGCTCTTCGCCCCCACCATCAACCCCATCCACCAGGGCGTGTTCGAGGCGCACCGCGACCTGCACCGCGCCATCATGGAGCGCGACGAGGCGGCGGCGACGGCGGCGGTGAACCGCCACACCGCGATCTGGATCGAAGCCTACCGCGAGTCTTCGGCCGCGGCGGACTGACGGCGCGCGGCCGCCCGGGCCAAAGCCCTCAGGAATACTTCCGCACCGCCTCGCCCTCGACCGAGGTGGGGGCGATCTCGCCTGACACGATGCCGTACATCCTGCTCGCGAGATCGCGCATCGCACCGGTGAGTTCGGGATAGGGCCGGTTGCAGAGGCTTATGAGGCCGTGCTGCATGCATTCCCCGTCGAAGCGCCCCAGGACGGGCTGGTCGTTCCACTCGAAATAGTGGGCGCCGACGCAAGCGTTGTGCGCCATCGCATTTTCCATGTAGTAAACGCAGGCCTTTGTCCGCTCGACCTGGCTCGGGGAATAGACCAGGCCCGCGGCGAGGTTGCGCATCTCGCTGCCGGCGATGTGCCATTCGCCTATGAGCCCCGGCCTGCGGTCTTTTCCCGCGACGATGTCCAGGCTCTCCCTGGGCGAGGTCTGGTAGCAGTTGAATGAGCAGAGGTCGAAAGAGGCGTTCCCCGCGAATTCGTTCGGCGTGAGCCGCGCGTAGCGCATCCCCAGGTTCAGGTGGTCGGGATCGACGGCGCGGAGGGCTTCGGAGGGGACGGAGGAATATTTCGCGA
>JAJTBU010000182.1 GCA_021286735.1 bacterium | reverse complement strand
TTGTCCTGGCTTGTTTCTTTATCCTTTTCTCCTGCAGCAAGGCTGCCGAGCCCACCACCACCACCACCGTGACCGCCGAGACCACGACCACCGTCGCGGCCGACGCCACTGCCACCACGGTCGCGCCGGCGAAGTAAGCGCTGACAGGAAGGGATTCCTTCCCCCCGAGACGGAGGGAAGCGAAAGCCTCGACCGGAGAGAGGGCGAAGGGGGATTTTATTCCCCTTCGCCCTCTTCGCTTTTATGGAGCGCGCGGCTGATCGGGAAGAAACGCCGCTGGGCCATTCCTGTTCGCTTTATTCGAGTATACAATGCCGCCTTAGCGGGGCCTTCCGTTGCCTCGCCGATCTGCCCACAGGAGCGATTCACGTGGAGATACTCGTCGCGATCAAGCAGGTGCCCGACACCGACAAAGTGCGGATGGATCCCGTTACGGGAACCATGGTGCGCGAAGGCGTCGACACCATCGTCAACCCTCTCGATCTTTACGCCATCGAACTGGCCATCAGGCTCAAGGAACAGCACGGCGGCAAGGTGACCGCCTTTACCATGGGGCCGCCCGCCGCGGACAAGGCTCTGAAGGAAGCCATCGCCATGGGCTGCGACGCGGGCGTCCTCGTCACGGACCGGGCCTTCTCGGGCTCGGACACCTGGGCGACCTCCTACGCCCTGTCGCGCGCCGTCGCCAAGATGGGCCGCTACGACCTGATCCTGGCCGGCGAGCGCGCCACCGACGGCGACACGGGGCAGGTCGGCCCCTGCCTGGCGGCGTGGCTCGACATACCGGTCCTCACCTACGTGGGCTCGCTGGAATCCGCCGACGGGGGATCGATCGTGGCGCGGCGCCTGGTCGAGGAAGGCTACCAGCGCGTGCGGGCGAAGATGCCCTGCCTCCTCACCGTGGTCAAGGAAGTGGCCAATCCCAGGCTGCCGACCCTGCGCGGCAAGAAGTTCGCCCGGCAGACGGCGCTCGCGGTCTACGGCGCGGGCGACCTGGACGCCGATCCCGCCTGCCTGGGCCTGAAAGGTTCCCCCACGAAGGTTTCGAAAATATTCTATCCCAAGGTCACCCGCGGCGGCGCGATGGTCAAGGCCCTCGACGAGGCCGGGACCGAAAATGCCGTCGACGAGCTGGTCGCCTTCCTGGAGGCCCGCGATCTTATCGCTCGCGATGTAATCGCGCGCGAGGAAATAGCGGGCGAGGGGGCGCAGCGATGAACGAGGTATGGACTATAGCGGAACAGTCGGGCGGCGCGCTCAAGGCCGTCTCTTTTGAACTCCTGGCCCGCGGGCGCCAGCTCGCCGACAAGCTCGGCGTCAAGCTCGCCTCGGTGGTGCTGGCGGATTCGATCTCCGACGAGGCGCTGCGCGAGCTCATCGAGCGCGGCGCTGACGAAGTGCTCTGCGTCGAGCACCCCGCCCTCGCGGGCTTCGTGTGCGAGACCTTCGCCAAGGCCCTGGTGGCCCTGGCCCGCGAGCGTACGCCCCAGGTGGTCCTGGCGGCGGCGACCAGCTCCGGCCGCACCCTCATGCCCCACATCGCGGTCACCCTGCACGCGGGCCTCACCGCCGACTGCACCGAACTCGATATCGAGGAGGGCACGGGCCTCCTCCTGCAGACGAGGCCGGCCATCGGCGGCAACATCATGGCGACCATCAAGACGCCGGACCACAAGCCCCAGATGTCGACCGTGCGGCCAAAGGCCTCGCGGCCCCTGGACCGCGACGCCTGCCGGACCGGCTCCATCGAGCGGATAGCCCTCGATCCCGCCTTCGTGGAGAGGCGCGTCGAAGTGCTTGGCCTCGAGCGCGACGTCGAGGGCTTCGAGAACCTCGAGGAGGCCCAGGTGGTGGTGGCGGGCGGACGCGGCCTCAAGAAGGCCGAAAACTTCAAGCTGGTGCGCGAGCTGGCCGACGCGCTGGGCGGCGCCGTTGGAGCGAGCCGCGAGGCCGTCGACCGCGGCTGGACTTCCTACCCGCATCAGGTGGGCCTCTCCGGCAAGACCATCTCTCCGCGGCTCTATGTCTGCGCCGGCGTCTCCGGCGCGATCCAGCACCTGGCCGGCATCAAGACGGCCGAGACCATCGTGTCCATCAACAGCGATCCCGAGGCCGGCATCCACAAGCTGGCCGACTTCGCCGTGGTGGGCGATCTCTTCGAAATACTCCCGAGGCTCACGAAGCGCATAGCGGAGAGGCGGGCGGGCGTGGCCGAAGGAGCGTGCAAATGAACTACGGCAAAGTGACCGAAGCCCTCGTCGAGGAGCTGCGCGGGCTCCTGGGCCCCAAGAACGTGATCTGCGACGCGGAGCGCATGGAAGCATACTCCCACGACGAGACCTCGGCCGAGGAATACGGCCACATGCCGGACGTCGTGGTGACGCCGACCTCGACCGACCAGGTAACCGCCGTCGTCAGGCTGGCCAACCGCGAGCGCATCCCCGTGACTCCGCGCGGCGCGGGCTCTGGCCTCTCGGGCGGCGCCATACCGAGCCTGGGCGGCATCAGCGTCTCCCTCGAGAAGATGAACAAGGGAAAAGGCCTCTTCTACGCCGGCTACCCCATGAGCCTCGAAACCTGCTTCCTGGGCGGCAACATCGCCGAGAACGCGGGCGGCGGCAAGGCCGTGAAGTACGGCGTCACCTCGCGCTACGTGCTGGGCCTCGAGCTGGTCACGCCGACGGGCGAGGTCGTCTGGCTGGGCGGCAAGCTCTCCAAGGACGTCACCGGCTACGACCTGACCCACCTGATCGTCGGTTCCGAGGGCACACTCGGCATCGTGACCACGGCCATAATCAGGCTGATCGGCCTGCCCAAGGCCAAGTCCGACCTCCTCGTCCTATTCCGGACGCCGGCCGAGGCCATCGCCTGCGTGCCCGAGATCATCGCGCGCGGCACGATCCCCGTGAGCATGGAATTCATGGACAAGCTGTCGGTGGAGACCTCCTGCGGCTACCTGAACGAGAGCCTGCCCTACGAGGGCTGCGGCGCCATGCTTCTGATCGAGATGGACGGCCAAGACGCCGCGACGGTGGACGCCGACGCCGAGCGCGTGGGCGACCTCTGCATGGAGAAGGGCGCCATCGAAGTGTACATGGCCGACAACCGCACCACCCAGGAGCGGGTCTGGAGCGTCAGGCGCAACATCGCCGAGGCCTTCAAGGTCCGCTGCCCCGTGCAGAGCCTGGAGGACATCGTCGTGCCCACGGCCTCCATCCCCGACATCATCCCCGAGCTGGACCGCATCGCCGCCAAGTACGGCATCGCGATTCCCTGCTACGGGCACGCGGGCGACGGCAACCTCCACGCCACCCTGGTCAAGGACCCGGACATGGCCTTGGAGGTCTGGAAGAAGGCCGAGCCCGAGGCGCTCGAGGAACTCTACGCCGCCGTGACGAAGCTGGGCGGCAAGATCTCGGGCGAGCACGGCATCGGCCTGAAGCGCAAGAAGTACATGGCCGAGTTCATGAGCCCGGTCGAGATGGGGCTCATCAAGGCCATAAAGATGGCCTGGGACCCGAAGGGGATCATGAACCCCGGCAAGCTCTTCGACCTGGACTGACGAAGGGCGGCGGCCGCCCCGCGGGGCGGCCGCCGCCTGGGAGGCTGCATGAAAATCGCTATCCCCTTCGAGGGCGGGCCGATCGAGGCCGAGCTGCCCGACGGCGCCGAAACTCTCCGCATGACCGGGTCGCTGCCGCTCGCGGAACCGGGCGAGGCCTTGAGGCGCGCCCTGCGCGAGCCGATAGGCTGCCCGGGCCTGGAGGCTGTCGCGCGGAGCCGCCGCGCGGGGCGCGCCGGAGCGAAGGCATGCGTCGTCGTGTCGGACAAGACGCGGCCCGTGCCCTACAAAGGCCCCGAGGGCCTCCTCGCGCCCATCCTGGACACCCTGTCGGCCGCCGGCTTCGCTCCGGCCGACGTCACGATCCTGGTGGCCACCGGCATGCATTCGGAGATGGGGCGGACGGAGCTGGAGAAAATGCTCGGCCCCGAACCCTTCGCGCGGGGCTTCCCCGTGGCCTGCCACGATTGCCGCGACCTGTCCTCGCTCGCGAATGTCGGGACGACGGTCCGGGGCACCGAAGCCCTGGTCGACCGGCGCTACGTGGAGGCCGACCTCAAGATCCTCACCGGCCTGGTGGAGAGCCACTTCATGGCCGGAGCCTCGGGCGGACGCAAGTCGGTGTGCCCCGGCCTCCTGGGCGAGGCAGGCACCCGCGTCTTCCACGGGCCGGCCCTCATGTCCCATCCCAATACGCGCGACCTGCTCCTGGAGGGCAACCCCGTCCACGAGGAGTCGCTCGCGGTCGCCAGGCTCGCCGGCGCGGACTTCATCGTCAACGTCACGGTGGACGGCGCCTTCCGCACGACGGGCGTCTTCTGCGGCGACCTCGAGGCGGCCCACGCGGCCGCCGTGGCTCACTTGCGCGCCCACGTCGGCATCCCCGTCGATAAACCCTACGACCTCGTCGTGACCCACGGCGGCTTCGTCGCCCAGAACCACTACCAGGCGGCCAAGGCGGGCGTGGCGGCCCTCGGCGCCCTGCCTGAATCCGGCGGCGGCCTCATCCTCGTGGCCGACAACCGCGACGCCGAGCCCATCGGCTCCGACGGCTACAGGATATCGATCGCCCTCCTCAAGGCGCTTGGGCCGGCCGCCCTCGATAGGCTGCTGGCCTCGCCGGACTGGCGCTTCATGGTGGACCAGTGGGAGGCGCAGATGTGGGGCAAGGTGTTCAAGCGAGTGAAGGCGGATGATTTCGTCTACTTCGCGCCCCAGCTCGGTCCCGGCGATCGGCGCATCCTTCCCGGCGTCGACGGCCGAAGCCTGCTCGGGGTGGGCGGCGGACTGGACAGCCGCTCCGGCGCCCCGGCGCTTTCCCAGAGTTCGCCGGCGCACCGCGCCGCGGCGGAGCGCGAGGTGGCCGAGGTAGTGCGCCGCGCGGTGGCGCGCTTTCTCGCCGGGCGCGGCCTCGCCGAATCCGACGTGGCCACCGGCAAGGCGAGGATCGCCTGGCTGGCCGACGGCCCCTACGGCATCCCGCTCCCGCGCTGAGCCCGCGGCGCGCGAGCCGTTCCGCCCCTACCGCGTCACGATGCTGAGCCAGATGTTGTCGTAATAAACGCCCGGCTCGACTTCGAAGGGCACTTCGCCGATCCTCACCGCCATGTCGAGCGTCGCGTTGTAGCCGAACAGCCACCCCCAGAAGCTGTCCTCGCTGTGGCAGATCGTCGGGGTCGTGAGATTGCCGAAATCCTCGCCGTCGATCGTGAGCGTGTACCAGACCTTGGAGTAAATGTCGGTGGCGTGCCGCAGGCAGCCGCCGCGCTGGGACTGCAGATAGAGGTCCCATGCCCTGGTCGCCTCGACGCTGATCGTCATCCCCAGGCTTTCCCCTTCGGTGAGTTCCCCGAAGTCGAGGAGCCCGTTCGAGAGGCTCAGCGTGGCGCGGCTGGGGACGGCGTACGACACCGTCGCCGGCGCGCCGAACTGCTCGATCGGCGCGCCGGAGCTGTAGTAGCGAAAACAGCGGAAGGTCACCGACCCGGCAT
>JAJTBU010000181.1 GCA_021286735.1 bacterium | reverse complement strand
TCCTCGGCGCGTACGAGTATACCGAGCTGTCCGCGTCTTCCGTGGCCGATTTCCTGTCGGGGCGGGGCGGGGCCGAGGGCATCTGCCCGGTGAAGGCCCTGGACTGAGGACGGGGCGGAACGTTGGACGTATAATAAGTTTCCACAGCCGGCTGTAGCGCCGGATGAAGCGTTTCCATGGAGGTAATTATGAGAAGAAAGTTAGTGGCGGCGGCGCTTTTGCTGCTCCTCGCCTCGGCGATGGCCTTTGCGCAGGCCCCGGCCAGGGGCGGCATCCTCAAGATGACCCCCTCGAAGCAGGGCGTCCTCCCCAAGAACTTCAATCCCTTCAGCCCCGCGGCCCTCGAGTCCGCCGTCGGCTGCATCTACGAGACCCTCCTCTACTTCAACAACGCCAACGGCTCGGCCAATCCCTGGCTGGCCGAGAGCTGGAAATGGTCGAGCGACCTGAAGGAGATCACCTTCACGCTGCGCCCGGGCGTCAAGTTCAACGATAACACGCCCCTCGAAGCCGACGACGTCGTCTTCACCGCCATGCTCGGCAAGACGAACAAGGCCCTCGATATCTCCGGCCTCTGGTCCGAAGGCCTCCAGACCGTCACCGCCGTCGGGACGAACAAGGTCGTCTTCAAGTTCGCCGATGTCAACGTGACCACGCTCGAGAAATTCGGCGCCCTCATCGTCGTGCCGGCGGCCGTCTGGTCGAAGGTGCAGGATCCCCTCACCTGGACGGGCAACGACGCCCCCGTCGGGACCGGCCCCTTCATGCTCGACGCGGCCTCCTTCAACGAGCAGTCCTACAAGCTCGTCCGCAATCCGAACTACTGGCAGAAGGGCGCCGACGGCAAGTCCCTGCCCTACATCGACGGCATCCAGTACATCTCCACCACCAACGAGCAGATCGCCTTCAAGCTCATGAATGGCGAGTACGACTGGGCCGGCTATTCGCTGCCGAACGCCGACGCGTACACGGCCGCCAACCCCGACAACAAGTACTGGTTCCCCGAAGGCAACCTCGTATTCCTCTACATGAACAACCTCAGGGCGCCCTTCGACAACGCCAACGTGCGCAAGGCTTTCGCCGCCGCCATCTCCCAGCGCGACATCACGCGCAAGATGAGCCCGAGCCCGGTGCCCGCCGACATGACCGCGGTCAAGAAGTCCTTCGCCTCCGTCGCCGCCGACGCCAAGGCCAAGTACAACATCGCCTACGACAAGGCCAAGGCCAGGAAGCTCCTCGAGGGCGAGGGCTACAAGCTCAACGCCAAGGGCATCTACGAGAAGGACGGCAAGGCCCTCTCCTTCAAGCTCTACGTCCCCACCGACTGGACCGACTGGATCGGCGCCGCCGAGACCGTGGCCCTCATGCTCAAGGATGTCGGCGTCGAGGCCGTCATCACGCAGAGCGCCTGGCCCGTTCCCTTCCAGACCAGCCTCGAGACGGGCGACTACGACATGGCCGTCAGCTTCATCACCACCGGCACCACGCCCTACTACCAGTTCAACCGCTGGCTCTATTCGGCCAACTACGCCGGCCTGGGGGAGAAGGCCAAGGTCTTCTCGAACATGAGGTACAAGAACGCGGAGATCGACCGGAACCTCCAGGAGTACCGCTCCGAGCCCGACGCCGCCAAGCAGAAAGTCTACATGGCCGCGGTCGTCTCGCAGTTCATGAAGGACACTCCCTGCGTGCCGCTCTTCTTCAATCCCACGTGGTTCGAGTATACGACGAGGAATTTCGTCGGCTGGCCCGACGCCGAGAATCCCTATGCCTGGCCGAGCGTGATCGGCATGCAGAAGATGCCCATTCTTCTCGCGATCCACAAGAAATAGTTTTTTCCCAGGCCTGGAGGCGCGTTGCGCGCTCTCCAGGCCGCGTCCGCGCGGTGGCTCCCCTTCCGGGGCGCCTCCGCGCCTTCCCCGACATACGACGAACGAACAATAGCGACGGTAACGCCCATGAAATACTTTGCCCGCAAATTCGGCATGCTGATCTTCACGCTGCTGATATCGATGACGATAAACTTCTTCCTTCCCCGCCTGATGCCGGGCGATCCCGCCAAGGCCCTCATGGACAGGATGGAAGGCGTCGACGCCGAGAAGCTGGATTCGGTGCGCGCCGCCTTCGGCCTGGATACGCAGGATTCCCTGCCCGTGCAATACGGGAAATACCTTCTCAACACGGTTCGCGGCGATCTCGGCATCTCGCTCTCCCGTTTCCCCATGCCCGTCTCCACGGTGCTCGCCTCGGCGCTGCCCTGGACGATCGGCCTCATGGGGCTCTGCACGATTTTCGGCTTCGCGATCGGCACGCTGCTCGGCATTTGGGCGGCATGGCGGCGCCAGCGAAAGCTCGCCTCCTTCACCGTCGGCTTTTTCTCTTTCATCCGCAGCTTTCCCTACTTCTGGCTGGGGCTGTGCCTTATCTACGCCTTCGCCTTCAAGCTGCGCCTTTTCCCTCTCGGAGGGGCCTTCTCCATCGATCAGGCGAGGGGGAGCGCCGGCTGGTGGCTTTCCGTGCTGCGGTACGGAACCTTGCCCGCCTTCACGATCACCCTGAGCTCGCTCGGCGCCTGGATGCTCATGATGCGCAACAACATGATCAACGTGCTCGCCGAGGAATACATAACGCTCGCCGTCGCCAAGGGCTTGCCGGCGAAGCGCATCAAGCGCGTCTACGCCGCGAGGAACGCCATCCTCCCGTCGGTGACCGGCTTCGCGATGTCGTTCGGCTTCATCGTGGGAGGCGGCCTGATCACCGAGATGGTCTTCGCCTATCCCGGCATGGGCTACATGCTCTACCAGGCGGTCAACGCAAAGGACTATCCACTCATGCAGGCGATCTTCCTCATCATCGCCGGGTCGGTGCTCGTCGCCAACTTCATCGCCGACATCGTCATCATGTTCCTCGATCCGAGGGTGAGGGACGGCGCCAAATGATAAAGGACTTCCTCAAAACCCTCGTGGAGAACAGGAAATCGCTCGCCGGCCTCATCATGCTCGGCGTCCTGATTTTCATAGCCCTCTTCGCGCCCCTTCTCGCGCCCTATCCGCCCAAGGCGGACCGCACCGAACGCACCGCGCTGATCGAGGAGACTGTCGGCGATCAGGAGACCCTCTCGGAGGAAAGGCTCTCGGACGATGTGGAAAAATCGACCTATGTCGTCGCGACCTCGAGGAAATGGGAGAAGACGGTCAACTATTTCCCGCTCAGGGCCAAGCCTTCGAGCGCGCATCTTCTCGGCACCAACCACGCCGGCAACGATCTCCTCAGCCAGCTGATAGCGGGCACGCGTATCTCGGTCTTCGTCGGCCTGGCCACCGGCCTTTTCGTGACCCTCGTCTCGCTGACGCTCGCGCTGCTCTCCGGCTATCTGGGCGGCGTCTTCGACGACATCATCAACTTCTTCACGAACGTGTTCCTGGTCATCCCGGGACTGCCCCTGATGATCGTCATCGGAACCTATATCCCCATGCACGGAGTCCTGCCGATCATCCTCATCCTCGCCTTCACCTCCTGGCCTTATCCGACGAGATTGCTGAGGTCGCAGGTGCTCTCGCTGAAGAACAGGGATTTCGTGATGGCTTCCCGCATGCTCGGCGAGCGCACTTCCTTCATCGTCTTCAGGGAGATCCTCCCCAACATGATTTCGATCGTCATGTCGGAATTCTTCGCGGTGAGCCTCTCGGCCATCCTCGCCGAGGCGACCCTCGAGTTCATCGGCGTCGGCAACATCACGGTGGTGAGCTGGGGCACGATACTCTACTGGGCCCAGGCGAACGGCGCCATCCTGATGGGCGCCTGGTGGTGGTTCCTTCCGCCGGGCCTGATGATCGCGTTGACCGGCACGGCCTTCGTGCTCGTCAATTTCGGCATCGACGAAATCTCCAACCCCCGGCTGAGGAAGAGGTGAGCCATGGCGGATACAACCTTGCTTGAGATCGATCACCTCAAGGCCGGATACGCGACCAAGGCCGGCTTCGTGCGCGCGGTCGACGATGTCAGCCTCTCGCTGCGGCGGGGGGAATTCCTGGGAATCGCGGGAGAATCCGGCTGCGGCAAGTCGACCCTGGCCTACGCGATAATGCGCCTCCTGCGCGACAGCGCCCGGATCGAATCGGGGAGAATCCTTTTGGAGGGAACGGACCTGGCCGGCCTCGACGAAGCCGACATGAACGGCTACCGCTGGACGAAGCTGTCGATGGTGTTCCAGTCCGCGATGAACGCGCTCAATCCCGTCCTTTCGATCGAGGAGCAGCTCGTCGACGCCGTGCTCGCCCATCGTTCCATTCCGAGGGCCGCCGCGCGCGACCTCGCCATGGAGATGCTCGAACTCGTCGACATCAACGCGGATCGGTTCTCGAGCTTCCCGCACCAGCTCTCCGGCGGCATGCGGCAGCGCATCATGATCGCGATGGCGCTGCTGCTGCGGCCCGATCTGCTCATCATGGACGAGCCGACGACGGCGCTAGACGTGGTCGTCCAACGTTCCATCCTGCAGAAAATCCAGGAACTCAGGCAGAGGCTCGGATTCTCCGTGATCTTCATCACGCACGATCTGTCTCTCCTCGTGGAGATTTCCGACTCGCTCGCGATCATGTACGCCGGGAAGGTGTGCGAATACGGCCCGTCCAGGGAGCTGTACGGCGCGCCCGCCCACCCCTATACCAAAGGACTGATGAATTCGTTCCCCTCGCTGACGGGGCCGCTGGGAAGGATGAGCGGCATCGAGGGGCAGGCTCCGGGCCTCATCGACCCGCCGCCCGGATGCAGGTTCGCGCCCCGCTGCGCTCTGGCGGAGCCGCGCTGCCTCTCGGGCGATCCCGTCCTCGCCGAGCTTTCGCCCGGAAGAGCCTGCGCCTGCGTGCGCTGCGGAGGGAGCCTATGAGCCGGTCCATACTCGAGCTGAAACATGTGTCGAAGCATTTCAAGCTCGCGGGAGTCAGAAATATCGGCAAGAAAGTCCACGCGATGGACGATATCTGCTTCTCTCTCGCCGCCGGCGAATCCCTCGCCCTGGTCGGCGAGTCGGGATCGGGCAAGACGACGACGGCCAGCGTCGTCGCCGGAATCTACGAGAGGACTTCGGGAGCGATCGTCTTCGACGGGAATCCGCTGCGCCCCTTCAAAAATCGCGGCGAGGCCCTGGCCTACAAGAAGCGCGTGCAGATGGTGTTCCAGGATCCCTTCGCGAGCCTCAACCCTACGCACACGATCCGCGCCATCATGGAGCGGCCCTTCCTCATCCATGGGCTCGCCTCTGGCAGGGCGGAACTGGAGGAGAAGCTCGTCGCCTCGCTCGAGCAGGTGGGGCTCTCGCCCGCCCGCGAGTACCTCAGGCGCTTCCCGCACGAGCTTTCCGGGGGACAGCGCCAGCGCGTGAACATCGCGCGCACCTTCGCCGTCGACCCGGAGATCGTCCTCGCCGACGAGCCGACCAGCATGCTCGACGTGTCGATCAGGCTTGGGATCATGAACATGATGCTGGACCTGAAGGAGAAGAGGGGCGTCAGCTACCTCTACATCCCGCACGACCTGGCGGGGGCGCGTTAC
>JAJTBU010000180.1 GCA_021286735.1 bacterium | reverse complement strand
CCCTGAAAGCTTCCTTCATCCTCGACGCCCATCGAGAGCTCATGAGCCTTTCGCCCGAGAACGCGGAGCGTTTCAGCACCTTGGCCGGGGCGCTGGAGGACGCGCTCCGCATGGAGCCCGAGGACCGCTAGCGCGTAGAGGACGAAAAGGCCTGGATCACCTTGTCGGTGATGTCGATCGCCGGGCTGTTCCAGAGCACGATATTGGCGTTCTGATCCTGGGGTTTGAGGTTCAGGACGAGCGAGTAGCCCTCCTCCTCCGCCACCTGCGAAATCATGGAGCCGAGCCTCTGCACGAAGGAAGCCTGGGAACTCAGGGCTTTCGCCAGCAGGTCGAGCTCGTTCTGCCTGGCCGCGACGTAGTCTCTGAGGCTGGCGGTCTTGGCCGTGATCTCGGAAGCCAGCGCCGACGATTGCGCGCCGTCGCCCGCCGCGTCGGCGGTCGATTTCTGGGCCTGGAGCCCCTTTATCTCGGCCGCCTTCCGGTCGACATCGGCCTGCACCTCGGCCTTCTTCGCCTCGAAGTTCTTGAGCGCGGCTGTATCCTTGGGAAAGGCCGCCATAACCCGCGCGAGGTCGATCACGGCCACCCTGGTGATCTGCTGGGCGGCGAGCGGAAAGGCCGCCAGCGCGAACAGGATCGCAAAGAGCGCGGCCAGTCTGAACTTCTTCATGATTCCTCCTCCGGCTTTCGCGGGCCGGGTCTCAATACAGGGGCTGCGTGATGCTGAGCACGAAATCGAAATCCCAGCCCGAAGTCTTCCACGCGATATCGGTGCCGTCGAACGTGAAGCGCTTGACGAAATAGAACCGGAAGGGGAACTGGGGGATTATGAACCGGAATCCCAGCCCCGTGCTGAAGGCCATGTTGTCCCAGCCCAGGTCGGCGAAAGTCGGCCGGGTCGTGTCCGCGGCGGGCGTGTCCAAGCTCATGTTGATCATGCCGCCGCGCGTCTTCATGGCGCCGCCGTCGACGAACAGGTCCATCCACATCATCTGGTCGATCACGGGGAAGCGGAGCTCGACGGAATTCTCCCAGAGCATGGTTCCCTTGGAACCGTAGAGCTTGCTCCAGCCGCGGACGTTGAAGGTGCCGTCCAGGCTGATCCAGTCCTTGGTGACCTTGAAGTCGGCCCAAGGTTCTGCGATCAAGGCCTGGAAGCCCGAGTGGGCCATGAGGACGCCCTTGAATTTCCAGGTGTCGCTCAGTGGAATCGTGAAGAGCGTGGCGAAGGCGTCTAGCCTCGTCTCGGTCTTCAGGTAGTGCTGCCGCTCGAAGGGGAGGAATCCCGTGAAAGTGAGGCGCTCGCTGGCGAAGTATCCCGAGCTGGGGTTGTACCAGTAGTCCAGCGTATTCAGGTAGGTCCTGGCATAGAGCTTGTTCGTGAGCAGCCAGGTGTTGTTGGTGTCGCGCATCTCGGCCTCGTAGGGCCGGTACTTGTCCTCGTCGTATTTGATCATGCCCAGCCCGGAGGAGAGGCCCGCCGTCGTGCCGATATCGCCGATGCGCGTCTTGGCGGTGTAGCCGAGGTTGAATCCGAGGCTGAACTCCCAGTTCTCGTAGGGCATGAGGTACTGGTCGGGAATGGAGGACAGCGAGCCGGACCATTGGTTCGTGCCGGATCCTATCTCGACGTAGGGATCGGGAACATCCTGTTCGGTGAAGATCGGCGCGATGCTGTCCTGCCCCGTCGTCTCGCTGCTATGCCCGAGCTTGAGGCTCAAGCCCCGCGAGACGCGCTTGTTGAAGAGCCAGCCCTCGCTGAAAGAAGTTTCCAGCGATTGCTCGGTGGGGGAAACCGTCACGTTTGCCTGGAGATTCTGCCCTTTGCCGCCGAGGTTGCGGTCGTTCCACTTCACGTAGCCGGAGAGCGGGAAGGTGTTCGCCTTGCCGAGGCCGCTCAAGGTCACGCCGAACTGGATGTCGGCGGTGCTCATCTCTCCGACATTGATGACCAGATCCATGAGGTTTTCGGCGCTGCCCTGATGGATTTCCGGCTCAACGGTGGAGAAGTACTGGAGGTTGTAGAGGTTGCGCAGGCCGTCGATGATCTTGGCCTTCGAGAAGACATCGCCCGTTTCCAGGGGAACCTCGCGGGCGAGCACGTATTCCTTCGTCTTCTCGTTGCCCTTGAAGCTCAGGCTCTCGATGTGGGCCCGGTCCCGCTCGACCACGGCCACCTTGAAGCGGACCGACCCGGCCGCCTCGTCGCGGTCCTCGGAAAGGCTTATCTGATTGTAGATATAGCCCGACTCGTAGTAGAGGTCGTCGACCTTCTGCTTTTCCTGCTGGAGCTTCTTGTAGTTGAGGACGGTGCCTTCCTTGAGGGTGACGAGGCTTTTCAGCTTGTCCACGTCGAAGACCTTGTTCCCCTCGAAGCTCATGCCGCCGTATTTCCACTGGCGGCCCTCGGAGAGTGCGAGGGTGAGAATGAGCCAGTTCTTGCCCGTGCTCTCCTCTTTCTCATACTCCTTGAAGACATCGATGATCTTGGCGTCGATGAAGCCCTTCGACTGGTAGTAGTCGATGATGGCCTTCTTACTCTCCTCGAGCTTCGATTCCTGGAAGGCGCCGCTCTGGAAGAGGGCGGCCCTTGAGCGTCTTGGCCGACACCGCCCCGTTGCCGGTGAACTTGATCGTCCGGAGCGAAACCTGGGAGCCCTCGGTCACGCGGAAGGTCAGAACGATGAGGGAGGGATCGTCCGAAGGGGTGGTATCGTGGCTCACCGCCGCGTCGGGGTATCCCTTTTCGGTGTAGAGCTTCTTGATGGCGACGTCGTCGAGGCCCACCTTGGCGGCGTTGTAGATGTCGCCGCCCTTGGCGCCGATCGCCGCGAGAATATCGGAGGTGCGCACCCCCGAGTTGCCGCTGACGCGCACCGAGAGGATCGACGGTTTTTCGACGACGACGAACTTGATGACGAGCTGATCCTTCGATTCCGGGCGAGGCAGGGCCTGGGGCTCGATCGAGTCGAACCAATCCAGCTCGTAGAGCTTGGACTGCATTTCGAGCCAGAGCTCCTCGGTGAAGGGCTTGCCCATGTAGGCGCGCAGCAGGGAATCCAGCTCGCCGCGGTTGGCCTTTTTCAGGCCCTCCCATTGGACCGACGCGATAGTCTTGCCCCAGAACCAATCATCCGAAGTCGCCTGCGCGCCGAGGGTGCCGAAAGCCGCGATCAGGGCGAGAGCCAGAAAAAGTCTTTTCATACCTGTTCCCCAGATTGTCTAGTACACATATCGCCAGCTCAGGCTCAGTTGCTGCCCAGTGACGAAGGAGCCTTCATCCCAGGAAGGCGTTATGCTCCAGTTGATGAGACCCAAGGGCGACTCAAGCTCGATGCCGAATTCGGAGTCTAGTCGCAAACGAGACGAGCTCACAAGGGGGTCTTCCTTTATTTTCAGCCCGCCGTGGAGGAAGGCGGAGTCGGTGATGTACTTGCCGACGTAGAGTTCGCTCTGGTCGAGATAGCGGGCCAACGGATCCTCGGGGTTGGCGTCGGTCGCCGGCTTGGTGAGGTCGAGCAGCCAGCGCTGGATGAAGGATGAGCGGATGAAGACGATATCGACCCCGAGGGCCTTCTGCACGTTCTGTTCGAAGCGCTTGAAGATGTTGAGCTGGGGGATGAACTCGGAGGAGGCGATGGCGGCCTCACGCAGATTGAGCGAGTTGTCCGAAGTGTCGACGGCCAGGACTCCGCCCGACATCATGCTGACGAGTTCGGTCTCGGTATAGAAGGGCACCGAACTGAGGCGGGGCTGCAGATCGTTGAGGGACGATTTCTCGACGTCCAGCATGATCTTGACCGTGCCGAGCGCGTTCGACTCGCGCAGCTCGGCCGAGGCCGTGATGAGGGGATTGAACTTGGCGGTGTTCTCGGCGAACTCGATGCTCCCGCTCTTGAGGAAGAAGTTCCTCAAATAGTAGAGGACATAGCCCGTCCTGAGGTCGATCCTGCCGTCGAGGGAGAATTCCTGGGAGGCCGAGTCGTACTGGAGCTTGAGGGCGCTGCCGGGCGAGGTGAAGCCCCTCACGAGAGGTATGTTGTTGTCCGGCAGATATATCTCGAGCTGCTTGCCGAAGGTCATCGAAGCCCGGATGCGGTAGGCGGGCGCGTTGGGGTCGGGGGGCTCGGCTCCCGGGACGGGCAGGAAGCCCTGGGGGTTTATCAGCACTTGGCCGCGCTCGAAGTAGATGTTCCCCTCGGCGACGAGGACATCGTTCTCGAGCGACAGGACGAGGTCGACCTTCGCCTTGGCGTCGATCACGGTTATGCCGGCGATCTGGGTGGACACATTGATCACGCTGTCCTTGTCCGAGGCGACATTGAACTTGAGGTCGGTGAGCGACCACTGGTCCAGGAGGGCCGAGGCCGATACCGACACGAGCCCCTGCTCGAGGAGGACGGTGGTCGGCGCCATCTCGAGGTTCTTGCCCGCGAAGTCGATCGTCGTGCTGAAAGGGCCGAGCTTGCCGGTCACAAGCTGCTCCGACTGCATCGAAGCGTTCGCGAGGCTCAGCGAGCCATTGATCTCCGGGTCGGTGACGGGGCCTTTGAAAGACAGCGAACCCGACAATGCGCCGTCGAGGATCTTTATCTTGTCCTTCTCCAGCGACAAGAGCGGGCTGATCTTTTTCAGATCGAGCGCGAGATTGTCCACGGTCGCCGTCACGATGTTGTCCGCCATTGTCCCCTTCACGTTCGCCGAAATCGGGAATCGATCGCGCAAGGTCAGCTCGAAGGCGCCGTCGGCGCCGAGCGAGCCGCGCAGGGAGCCCTTGTCTCCCTCGATCGTTAGATTCCCCTTGTCGTACGTACCTGAAAACTCCCAGGAAGTGGCTAAAGTTTCACGGTATTTGACATTCGTGAGCTTTCCTGAGAAATCGACCGAAAGACGTGAGTCGAGGGGCTTGCCCGCGGAGTCGAGAGGTGGCGCCAGCCCCGGGACGCCGCCCAAGTCCGGAGCGGCGGGGCCTGGAGCGGGCTGCGGCTGTTTCAGGGTCGCCTGGGCGATCACGCCCGCCTCGAAGCGCTCGCTGCCGACGACGGTCTTGTAGTCGAAGGCGAGGTCAATCCTGAGCTGATCGTGAAGCACCGTCGCCGAGACGTTTTCGAGCTGGTGGCCCAAATATTCGATTTTCGGCGATTTGAGCTTGAGGACGCCTTCCTCGAGGGCCCCGGAAATGCTCATCTTCACGGGGACGGCCCGGAACTCGCCGCCCACGACCTTTGCGTCGAAAGTGACGGGCGGCAGCCTTTTTACGAAGTCCACGGCATCTGATCCGGCGTAAGTCAGGTCGAGTTTGCCCTGGGACGACAGGGTGCCTTCCAGGACGCCCCTGACGTCCCGCTTTATATAGCGCTCTATCGGCAAGCCCGCCACTCCGACCCTGGCGTCGAGGAGGCCGGAAGCGTAGCTGGCGTTGACGCTGTAGGTTTCCGCGGCGTTCGCGGCATTCTTGAGGGTTCCCTTAAGAGCGAAGCTGGTGTCCTTGAGGATATCCTTATAGGAAAGCGAAGCTTCGCCCACGAGGTCGTAGCCCTCGCCCGCGAGTTCTACCCCTTGCGCCTCCACCTTCCCCGGCG
>JAJTBU010000179.1 GCA_021286735.1 bacterium | reverse complement strand
AATTCGGGATCCTCCTCCTCGTAGACGGCGGAGGCGTTTCTGGCCAGTTCGTCGCAGATGGCGGCGTCGGGGCCGACGATGAGCCCCAGGGCCTCGCCCTTATAGGCGACGCTCCCGTCGGCGAAGAGGGGAACCCCGTCCGGCAGGGCGAGGCACAGGTTCTCGGCGAGCAAGTCCGCGGGAGCGATGCAGCGGTAGCCGGGAGGAAGCTCGGGGCGCTGGATTTCCGCGCGCCGGGCCCGCGGGACCGAGGAGCGGATCGTCGACGCGTAGAGCATGCCCGGGAACTTCAGGGCTCCGAGAAGCGGCAGCCCGTCATCCATTCGCTCCCGCTTCACGCCTGCGCGTCCTTGACCGACTCAAGGACGTCGAAGGCCAGATCGAAGGCCATCGGGGAGTCGTTCATCTCGAGCCTTATCTTTGCGCGGCGCTTCCTCCTGTCCACTTTGACGATCTTGCCCTCCATGCCGAAAAGGGGTCCCTTGATGACGCGGATGCGGTTGTTCTCGTCGAAAGTGACGAGGGAGGGTCCCAGCTCCTTGCCGAAGGATAGAAGGTGGCGGATGATCTCCGCGTCGCGGTCGTTGAGAGGCTTGATGTTGTCGCTCGCGGGGAGAAAGCGCGTGAACGTGCGGACTCGCCTCAGAGAGGTGACCAGTTCGGGCGAAGGCTTGGTATCGGGGTATTGAAAAAAGATATAGCCGGGAAAGAGCGGGTTCGTGAGGACGATCGATTTTCCGTTCTTCCGCGAGGGCATCTTTTTCTTGATGCTGTAGAGAAGCTGATCCTCGCGCATCTTCGAGAAGAGTTCGATGTAGAAATCCTCGCAGCCGGTCATCACCTGGATCGCGAAAAAATTCATGGCCCGCCTTCGGCCGCGCCCCGGGCGCGGACACGATTTTCGTTGTCATTGTAGGCTGAAACGGGCCGCTGCGCAATCGGGATCATTTCGGCGGCATCGGGGCGGCGATGGCTTTGACAAGGTTTTGACGCGCGTACTATCATCGATCCATGGCAGGGAACACTTCGCCGCGGGTCGCGGAACTGGAACGGCTCATCAAAAGGCATCAGGAGCTTTACTACAACGCCGAGCCGGCCATAAGCGACGAGGATTTCGACGCCCTGTGGGCCGAGCTGGAAGACCTCGACCCCGGCAACATCCTCCTCAGGCGGATCGGCGAGGATCGCGCCGACGGCTGGCCCAAAGTCGGCCACGTCATGCCCATGGGGAGCCAGGCCAAGGCGACCGACCCTGAATCCTTCGAAGCGTGGGCGGCCAAGGTCGCGTATCCATCCTATATCGTCCAATACAAGCTGGACGGGGCGAGCCTGGAACTTCAATACGAGGAAGGCGTCCTCGTCCGCGCCGTGACGAGGGGCGACGGCACGATCGGAGACGACATAACCCCGAACGCCGTGCGGATGCGCGGAGTCCCTCCTCGCCTGCCTGCCGCCTTCACGGGGGGAGTGCGGGGCGAGGTGCTCATGGCCCGCGCGACCCACGCGGCGAAGTACGCGGACAAGGCGAACTGCCGCAACGCGGCGAACGGGCTCATGAAGCGCAAGGACGGCGCGGGCAGCGAGGACCTCGACCTCATCTGCTACGACGCCAAGGGCAGCGTTCCTGAGGCGGCCGGCCGCGCGGCGCCCCGCGCTGGCGCCGGCACTCTCTTCGACGAGGCGGAGGGCGCCGCGGCCGCCGGCGAATCCCCCTTCGCCGACGAGTTCGGGAAGCTGGCCTGGCTCAAGGCCATGGGCTTCGCCACGGTGCGGACCGAATCCTTCGCGGCGGCGAAGGACGTCGTGGAATACCGCGGCAAGGTGATGGCCCTGCGCCCGTCCCTGCCCTACGACATCGATGGCCTCGTCGTCAAGGGCGCGTCCATCGACGAGGCCGACGCGGCCAAGGCCCGCCCCGACCTGCAGATCGCCTTCAAGTTCAGCCCCGAGGAGGCGGTGACCCGCCTCAAGGCCATCGAATGGAGCGAATCGGGAGCCCTCTACACCCCGATAGGCATCGTCGATCCGGTGCGGCTCGCGGGCACCACGGTGCAGCGCGCCAACCTCTGCAACCCCGACATGATCAGGTCGATGGGGCTCAAGCTCGGTTCCATGGTCGTCATAACCAAGCGGGGCGAGATAATTCCGAAGATCGAGACGCTGGTGGAAAACCCCTCCGACGCGGTCGAGATAGAGCAGCCGGCGACCTGCGGGACTTGCGGGACCGCCCTCCTGGACGAGGGGACCCGGCTTTTCTGCCCGAACGAGGCCTGCCCGAAAAAGGAGCTGCACCGCCTCGAAAAGTGGCTGACCATCCTGGACATCAGGGCTTTCGGCACCGCGCTCATCACGCGACTGCACGAGTCGGGGCGGGTCCGCAGGATAGCAGACCTCTATTCGCTCACCGCCGGGGAGCTGGAAGGCTTTGAAAGGATGGGCGCCACGCTCGCGCAGAAGATCCTGCGGAACCTGAGGGCCGCGAACGAGCCGAGCCTTGCGGAATTCGTCGCGGGCTTCGACCTGGAGGGAGTGGGGCTCCTCGTCGCGGAGAAGCTCGTCAAGGGCGGGTTCCCGACCCTGGACGCCCTTTTCGCCGCCAGCGAGGAGCGCCTCCTCGCGGTGGACGGCATCGCCGAGACGATGGCGGCTACGATCGTGAAAGGGCTCGCCGCCGTCAGGGAGGAGATGCTCGCCGTCCTCGCCACGGGCGCCCTGCGGATCCGCGAGCCGGCCGCGCTTGAAAGCGGCGCCGCCGCGGATTCGCCCGTCTTCGGAAAGAGCTTCTGCTTCACCGGCGAGCTCCGCTCGATGAAGCGGCCCGAGGCGGAGAAAAAGGTCCGCGAACTCGGTGGCTCGGCCAAGTCGGCGGTCGCCAAGGATCTCGACTACCTCGTCACCAACGACCCCGCCTCTGGCTCGGCCAAGAACAAGAAGGCGCGCGAATACGGCGTCGCCATAATCGACGAGGAAGCCTTTCTCGCCTTGTTGGACTCCGCCTTGCCGTCTACCCGCCCCGCGCGGTAGTATCGAGCTTCGAAATCAGTATGCATGGAGATTCTTGACATGACGGATATAAAGAAACGATGGAAGGAGCGGGTGCACGCCGCCTTGCTCGAGATCGCGGCCCAGGCCTCGCCGGCGGGGACGGCCGCCCCTGAAATTGGCCTGGACGCCGTGGTCGCGGAGTTCCCGCCCAAGCCCGAGCTCGGCGACATAGGCTTTCCCATGTTCAGCTACGCCAAACTCCTCAGGAAAAATCCCGCCGCCATCGCTCAGGAGATGGAGAAGCGCCTCGCCGGCGCTTCGGCGGAAGCCTCCGAGGGCTCGGCCAAGGCGGTGGGGCCCTATCTCAACGTCTTCTTCGACCGGGGCGCCACCAGCGCCGAGATCCTCATGCGCGGCGAGGACGCGGGCTGGAACGCGAGCAGGCCCATGGCCGGCCGCAAGGTCATGATCGAGTTCTCCTGCCCTAACACCAACAAGCCCCTCCACCTCGGCCATCTGCGCAACAACATCCTCGGCGAGTCCCTCTCGCGCATCACGGCGGCGGCCGGCGCCGAAGTCCGCAAGGTCAACCTGATCAACGACCGCGGCATCCATATCTGCAAGTCTATGCTCGCCTACCAGGTCTACGGCGGCGGGCGCAGCCCCGAGGACGAGGGCCTGAAGAGCGACCACTTCGTCGGCAAGTACTACGTGATGTTCAACACCCTCAAGGCCGAGGACCCGACGGCGGAGGCGAGGGCGCAGGAGCTCCTGCGCCGCTGGGAAGCCGGCGACCCCGAGGTCATGGAGCTCTGGAAGACCATGAACAAATGGGCGGTGGACGGCATCAAGACCACCGACGCGCGCCAGGGCGGCGGCTTCGACCAGTACTACTTCGAGAGCCTCACCTACATGAAGGGCAAGGACGAGGTCCTCGACGGCCTCAAGCGCGGAATCTTCTACCGCGAGGAGGACGGCTCGGTCTGGGTGAATCTCGAGGACATAGGCCTCGACCGCAAGGTCCTCCTCCGCAAGGACGGCACTTCCATCTACATCACCCAGGACATCGGCACGGCGATCTACCGCCATGGCGACTGGCCCTTCGAGCAGCTCATCTACGTGGTGGCGAGCGAGCAGCAGTACCACTTCAAGGCGCTGTTCGAGATACTCAAGCGCCTCGGCTACGAATGGGCGAAGAATCTCTACCACCTGGCCTACGGCCTTGTGAACCTTCCCTCGGGCCGCATGAAGACCCGCGAGGGCACGGTGGTCGACGCCGACGACATGATAGACGAGCTGGCGGCCCTGGCGGAGAAGGAAATCGCGGCCAAGGGGCGCGACGCCTCGGTGGGCGACGTGAAAGCCGTCGCGGAGAAAGTCGCCCTGGGCGCGCTCCACTACTATCTCCTCCAGACCTCGCCGACCAAGGACATGCTCTACGATCCCGAGCAGTCGCTCTCCTTCACCGGCAACACCGGCCCCTACATCCAGTACATGGGCGCCCGCGCGAGCTCCATCCTGCGGAAATACGAGCAGGGCGAGGGGAACGCCGCCGCCGGAAAGATTTCGCTCGACAAGCTTTCGAGCGACGCCGACTGGGCGCTTATAAGGAGGCTCGCCTCCTTCCCCGAGGCCCTCGAGCTCGCCGCCAGGGCCAAGGAGCCCTCGGTGATGGCCGCCTACGCGCACGACGTGGCCGCCGATTTCTCGACCTGGTACAGGGACAATCCCGTGCTCACCAGCCCCGACCCCGATCTCTCGGCCAGCCGCGTGGCCCTCGTCAAGTCGGTGAAGGCCACGCTCCAGGCGGTCTGCGGCATGCTCTGCATACCCTTCCTCGAGGTGATGTGAGGCGGGCGAAACGATAAGCTTCGATTCCAATGAACATTATCGCGCCCATGGGTTGACACCTTGGGGCGCCGCGGTGTATAAAATCGCGCTACGTATGGATTTTTGACGAGGATAGCACAGATGTATGCAGTCGTAGAAATTAACGGTAAACAATATCGGGCCGAGCAGGGCCAGGCGCTCAAGGTCGACAGGATCGATCAGGAAGCCGGTTCCAGCGTCTCTTTCGACAAGGTTCTCCTCCTCTCCGGCGACGCCGGCGTCAAGGTCGGAAGCCCCTACGTCGAGGGCGCCAGCGTGAAGGCCGTCATCGATTCCGAGATCAAGGCCGACAAGGTCATCGTGTTCAAGTACAAGCCCAAGAAGGACTACAGGCGCACGCAGGGTCACCGCCAGCGCTACACGGTGCTCAAGGTTCAGGAAATCGTCGGCGCCTGAGCGCCAAAAGCATAGGGGAGGGACAATATGCCGCACAAGGGCGTCAACGGACGCGATTCTAATCCTCAGCACCTCGGCGTCAAGAAATACGCGAACGAAGCGGTGCTCGCCGGCACCATCATCGTCAGGCAGCGCGGTTCCAAGATCAATCCCGGACTCAACGTCGGCATCGGCAAGGACGATACGCTCTACGCCCTCATCGACGGAATGGTCTCTTTCAGGGAAGTCAAGGGCAAGAAATACGCCCAGGTGGAGCCTTTCCCCGCCGAGTGATTCCAGGCGGGACAGGACCATGCCGCAGCTCGCGGCGCAAAGGAAGCCGCCCTTCTGGGGCGGCTTTT
>JAJTBU010000178.1 GCA_021286735.1 bacterium | reverse complement strand
CCTACGCCATGGCGCGTCAGCGGGGCTATCGGCGCGTCATCGTCTCCGACATCTCGGGAATGGGCATAAACCGAAGGCCCGAGATCGAGGGTAGCCTGACCGTCTACATCAAGAACTCGATCGAGATGGGCGGCGTGCTGGACTTCGACCGCGAATTCATGAAGCGCTTCGAGCTCCTCGGCTACCTCGACGCGATGCGGACCTTCGGGCGCTACAGGGGATACTGGTATTTCGTCGAGCCCGACCCGGACTCAGAGCGGGCGTTCGCGAGCCGCTCGGGGCTCCCGGCCATCGCTGGAAAGGTGGACCCCGCCGCGGCGTCGGTCTTCCCGAAGGAGATGCGCCACGATCGCGACCTTTTCCTGAAATACCTCGAGTGCGCCGCCTCCGTCCTGGAGGTGCCGCGGGTGAAGGCCTACAGGTACATCGATCTGGAGGCGGCCATCGCGGCGAAGAAGGTGGAGGAGGAAATCGCGGTCTCCGACGCCCTGCGCGGCGCCCAGGATACGCGCGCCGCGATCGCCGCGACGCTCAAGGAATCCATCGCCCGCCGCGAGTTCGTCGGGAGCCCCTACTATCATCTGCGCCTTCTCGACGAGCTTCTGCCGAAGGCGGCGGGCAGGATGCTCCGCAGAGGGATGCTAGGCCTTTTCCCCCAGCTCTCCGCCGGAATGGCGTATTTGGCGTCGCTCTAAGCGGGCGGCCTCAGCGGCCGCGGACAGAGGCGACCAGGGAGAGCTTGCGGTCCAGGACAAGGCAGGCGCCGCCGATGGCGCCGACCGATTCGCCCAGCGCGCCGCGTTCGATCTTCGCCGCCTGGAAGGCGTGGGGCATCGTCCAGCGCTCCGCCTCCGCGCGCAACGTGTCGAGGAGGGGGCCGTTTATGAGGCCGATCGGTCCGCCGATCACGACCTTGTCCGGATTGAAGGTCGTGATGATGTTGGCGACGGCTAGGCCGAGCTTCGCCGCGGCGTCCTGGACGCACTCGAGGGCCAGGCCGTCGCCGGCGGCGGCCGCCACGCACACTTCCTCGCCGGTCAGGGGCTCGCTTCTCTTCCCGCCGGCCGCCAGGGAGGACTCGCGGCCCTGTTCCATCAGCGCCGCCGCGCGTCTGGCTATAGCCCACCCCGAAGCGTAAACGTGGAGACAGCCGCGCTTGCCGCAGCCGCAGACCGGTCCCTGCGTGTCCATCGCGATGTGGCCGATCTCTCCCGCGCTGTAGAGCGAGCCGTGGACGAGCTTGCCGTCGATCATGAAGGCCGCGCTGATTCCCGTGCCGATGCCGATGTAGACCATCTGGTGCACGCCTCTGCCCGCGCCGAAACGGGCTTCGGCGAGGCCGGCCCCGCGGTTCCTGTTGATGAGGAGTACTTTCGCGCCGAGCTTCTTCTTGACGAACTCGGCCACGCGCACGTTCTTCCAGCCTAGGTCGTCGGCCCTCAGGATGACGCCGCGGTCGCAGTCGACGAGGCCTGGCGCGCCCACGCCGAAGGTGGGGAGGAGCTCCCCCGTGGCGTTGGCGCTGAATTCGCCGAGACCCTTCGCGAGTCCGTCCAGGAAGGTGTCGGGGTCGGCGCCTCGCGCCACCTTGAGCGAGGAGGTGCGCAGGATGTTCCCCTTGAGATCGGTTTCGACGAAGGTCCAGCGCCCGGAGTGGTACTCGGCGCCGATGGCTCGCCACGTCGAAGTGTCGAGGTCGAGGAGCATCCCCGGCCTTCCCCGGCCTTCGCGGAGCAGGTTTTTTTCCACGAGGAGCTTGAGGTCGATCAGCTGGGAAACGATTTTGGAGGAGGTCGTGCGGCTCAGGCCCAGGAGCCTGGCGATGGAGGCGCGGGACTCGCCGGCGCGGTTCTCCACGGCGCTGAGGACTTCCGCGATGTACTCGCTTTCGAGCGAGGGGGAAGCGGCGTCGTTTCCGGGGTGCGTACTCATCTGAAACCTATGATACAACAGGCCCCCAAATCTGTATAGACATTTGTAAAGAAACTTGACAAATTTGAAATGCGTGCTATCGTTGAGCTATGGCATCCAACCGGGATATACGAATCGAGCGTCTGTCGCTCTACTATTTGCCGGTACAGACGAGAGTACCCCTCAAGTTCGGCCCCGAGACGACGACGCACGCGATCTGCGCGCGGGTTCGCGTCGAGGTTTCCTCGCGCTCCGGAACGCGCGCGGAGGGGTGGGGGGAGACCCCCTTGAGCGTTGCCTGGGTCTGGCCGGGCGACCTCTCCTTCGAAAGCCGCCTCGCCGCGATGCAGGAATTCTGCGGCCACCTCGCCGCCGCGCTCTCGGACTTCCCGGTCTGGGGCCATCCTATGGAGATCGTGCATCGATTCCTCCAGGACCTCCTTCCCCCGCTCTTTTCGGAGTTCAACGCGGCGCGGAGCGGAAAGGCTCTCCCCGAGATGCCTTGGCTCGCCGCCCTCGTCTGCCTTGCCTCCTTCGATCTCGCCCTGTTCGACGCCTACGGCGAGCTTCACGGCGCGCCGGTCTTCTCGCTGCTCGGCGACGCCTTCCTTAACCACGACCTCGCTTGGTTCTACGGCCCCGGCGAGGGCGCGCGCTTCGCGGGCCTCTATCCCGACGCTTTCCTCGCGTCGCCGGCCCCCCTCTCCCTGCCGGCCTGGCACCTGGTCGGCGGGAAGGATCTCCTCACTGAGGCGGAACTGACCGGGGCCGAGCCGAAAGACGGCTATCCCGTCGTCCTCGCCGACTGGATCGACCGCGACGGGCTCTCCTGCCTGAAAATCAAGCTGACGGGCGTGGACGCCGCCTGGGACTACGAGCGGACAAAGGCCGTGGGGCGGCTGGCCGCGGCGCGCGGCGCGCGCTGGCTCAGCGTCGACTTCAACTGCACGGTCCGAGACCCCGCCTATGTCTGCGACATCCTCGACAGGCTGCTCGCCGAGGAGCCGGCCATCTACGCGATGATCCTCTACGTCGAGCAGCCCTTCCCCTACGACCTCGAGCGGAACCAGATCGACGTGCACTCGGTGAGCGCCCGCAAGCCCCTGTTCATGGACGAGAGCGCGCACGACTGGAAATTCCTGGCCATGGGCCGCGCGCTCGGTTGGACCGGCGTGGCGCTGAAGACCTGCAAGACTCTGACCGGCGCCCTCCTCAGCCTCTGCTGGGCGAAGACGAAGGGCATGACGCTCATGGTGCAGGATCTCACCAACCCGATGCTCGCGCAGATTCCCCACGTCCAGCTCGCGGCGCACGCGGGCACCATAATGGGCGTCGAGACGAACTCGATGCAGTTCTACCCCGACGCCTCCCTGCCGGAGGCCCGGGTCCATCCGGGGCTCTTCACCCGCGTCGGCGGGCGCGTGCGCCTGGATTCCCTCGGGCCGACGGGCTTCGGCTACCGGGTCCGGGAGATCGGGCGGGTCCTGCCCGCGCCCGCTTGGGAAGGCGGCCGGGCATGAGCGCGACGCTGTCGAGGGGGAAGAGTCCCGTCGCGCGGCTGCTGCCCACCCTGCTCTACATCGTCCTGGCTCTGGCGCTGTGGCAGGCCCGCATCCTCCTGTTCCATGTAAAGGAGTTCGTGGTCCCCTCGCCGGCGGCGGTCTTCAAGAGCCTGTTCTCGGGCGAGAAGGTGGCGGAGGACACGTGGTGGGCGCACATCAGCACGACTCTCGCCGAGATCGTCGTGAGCTTCCTCTTCACGGCCCTGGTCGGCATAGGCCTCGCCATCGCGATCACCTGGTCGAGGTTTCTGCGCGCCGTCCTCATGCCCGTCATCGCCGTGCTCAACTCCCTGCCCAAGATAGCCCTGGCCCCCCTCTTTCTCATCTGGCTCGGCTACGGCTTCAAGGCGAACGTGACCATCGCGATCATCTGCGCTTTCTTCCCCATCGTCATCAACACGACAGTCGGCCTGGACTCCGTCGATGAGGACCTCCTGGACCTCGTGCGTTACCTCGACGCCTCGAAGCTCCAGGTCTTCCTCAAGATAAGGATCCCCAATTCCCTGCCGTACATTTTCTCGGGACTCAAGGTGAGCGCGACGATGACGGTGGTGGGCGCGATCGTGGGCGAGTTCGTGGCCTCGAGCCGCGGGCTCGGATTCCTCATCAAGGACTCGCAGGCCATGATGAACACGCCGCCCATGTTCGCGAGCCTCTTCATCATCTCCGCCATCGGCCTCGGCCTGTTCGCCTTCATCGGAGTTCTCGAGCGGGCGTTCATGCCCTGGAAGCGGCGAGGCGGGGAGGAGGCGGCATGAAGACTTACGCGGCGCGGAATATGTCCAGGATCTGGGCGCGGCTGAAGACTCCCGCCGTCATCCTCGCCCTCCTCGTGATCTGGGAACTCTGCGTGAGGATATTCAAGGTCAAGGAGTACATTCTCCCTTCGCCGATCGTCGCCCTGCAGCATCTCTTTGTCGCGCAGCCGGACGCCAACTACAACTGGCTCGTGCACATCCGCATAACGCTCATGGAGCTGGTCGTCTCCTTCTGCGTCACCGCCGTCCTCGGCATCGCCATTGCGATAGCCCTCGCCTGGAGCGCGGCGATCCGCAGGGTGCTGATGCCGGCCTTCGTGTTCCTGAACTCCCTGCCAATAGTCGCCATAGCGCCGCTCCTCGTGCTCTGGTTCGGCTACGGACTCAAGACGAACATCCTGATCGCCTTCCTCGTCTCGTTTTTCCCCATCGTGATCAACACCACCGTGGGGCTCTCCGAGATAGACGAGGACCTCCTGGACCTCGTCAAATACCTGAACGGGACGAAGCTCCAGATATTCCTGAAGCTGCGGATACCCAACTCGCTGCCCTACATCTTCACGGGGCTCAAGATCAGCTCGACGATGTGCGTCGTGGGGGCGATCGTTGGCGAGTTCGTGGCCTCGGACAAGGGGCTTGGCTATATCATCATGAACTCCCAGTACACCATGGACTCTCCGCCCATTTTCGCGGGGCTCATGCTCGTCTCGCTGTTCGGCGTCGCGCTGTTCGGCGTCGTGTCGGCCATCGAGCGGATATGCATGCCCTGGGCCCGCGGGGGCGGGAAGGAAGATTGAACCAAGATTTAGCCGGGGCCATCGCCGTGGCCCACGGACGTTTTCCAATGTTTCCACAGGAGGCTTGAAGATGCGAAAAAGGTACGCAGCGATGTTCGTCATCGCGTTCCTCGTCCTGGCGGGCGCTTCCGCCCAGGCGACCAAGATCAACTTCCAGTTGAACTGGAAGATCTCCGGGGACCACGCCCCCTACTATGTCGCCATGGACAAGGGCTGGTTCAAGGAGGAGGGGCTCGACGTCAACGTGATGCTCGGCCAGGGCTCGGGCTTCACCGTCCAGATGGTCGACGCGGGCAAGGCCCAGATCGGCATCTCCGACGCCCCCGTCCCCATCGAGGGCAGGGCCAAGGGCGCCAAGCTGAAGATCGTGGGCATCATCTTCGACAAGCACCCCAATTGCATGTTCTTCTGGAAGGATTCCGGCATCACGAAGCCGCAGGACCTCAAGGGCAAGACGGTGGCGGTCCCCGCCTCCGACGGGCACAAGGTCATGTGGCCGGCGTTCGCCAAGATGATCGGGCTCAGCCCCGACGACGTCAAGTTCGTGAACATCGAGCCCACCGCCAAGCCGGCGGCCCTGGGGACGAGGAAGGCGGACGTGGTGTT
>JAJTBU010000177.1 GCA_021286735.1 bacterium | reverse complement strand
CACGGCCGCCGGCTCGGAGGGACTGCCTGTCGATGATGGGCCCGAGCGCCCGAGCGCCTTGGGCATCGTCGACAAGGGATTCCGCATTCTCCACGCCTTGCAGCCCGAGGAAGCGCGACGCTTCGTCGTATCGTTTGCGAAGCAGAACGAGGCTGCCTTCTATCCGCTACATTCAATATCTGGAATATTTGAACGGGCTTTTGCGATACTTGGGCTACCAGTCCAGTTTACCGAGGGATTCAATCCCTTGCCGCGCATGGAATTGACGCAGCCGTTGGCGCTCGGAGTAGAATCGGAGGAAGACGTCCTGGCTGTGTGGCTCCATGCCGAAATCGAAATCTACGACGAGGCGGCATTCATGGCCGCGTTCAACCGCTGCGTGCCTAAGGGCATCCGTGTCTGGGCATACCGGCAGGGAAGACGACGCATCGAGGGAAAGCACACGATCGGCTCCCATTATTGGGGCTCGCGCTATAGCGTCGTCTTCGGTTCGCGCGAAGAATTCCACCGTGCGCGCGAGGCGCTGCAAAATTCCGCGGCTATTGATTCGCTGGGCGTCGACGAGGGCGCGGTATCCATATCAGTGGCTCTGAATGACGCGCACGGCGGAGACCGGAATATAGTTCGCGTTCTTGCGGCAGCCTTGGGCGATGAGAAGCCGCTTTCGCGCTGCGGCGTCGCTCGATGCGCCTGCCTGGCAATCGATGAGAGCGGTTCGATAGTGGCGCTGACGTCAGTGTTGTAGGCGCAGGCGGGCGCAATGCGCCCGAGTAGAATGTGCTCGGGCACTACAGTAGACAGAATATACATTATACGAAGCTATTAGTATTCCGCATAAGACGAGGGTACAAACGGCATACTGTAGACCGGCTGCCCTATCGTGTTCTGGTCGGTGCCATAGGCGACGCTAAAAAAAACAATATAGTACTTATCTGAGGTATTGGCCGTCGAACCGGTATAATCAGCTTCGCCCGTTTGGAAGTATTTCTTGTAAAAGCTCGTCTGCGATGTGGCAGTGGCTGTTATATTGCGGATCACCGCATTCTTCGCAATCGCCGTTTCGCTGGCTGTGCCGAATAGTGGCTCGTCGTTCGAGTTCGTGAGACTCCAGTCGGCGTTGGAATTGAGAGTAAGGTAATACGATGCATCAGAACCATCGGATACTGGAATTAAGGGCTCGGTATTATTGTAGGAATTTCGTAAGCGTATGAACTTGTAACCGCTTCCAGTCGCTGCTGCAATGAAACTATCGGGTGCTTTATCGTACTGTGACGCAAGTAGATTCAGCATACCCTTTTCACCGAGCATTTTCCCGGCATCATCGGGACTCTGAAAAATGCGGTAATAAATCTCGTAACCGAGAAAAGTGCCGTCTGACGCGTCGTAGTTGTAGCTGTTATTCTTTAAGGAGACGATGCCGTTGTTTACAGTCATATCTTTCGGCGAATAGAGATAGGCTATCGTGGGAAGGCCGCAAGAGGAAAAGATCGCAGCGAATAAAACAGTCGACAGAATGAAAGCAGGCGCCCTGGCCTGTTTCGCCGTGCCGTCGTTAAGCATGAAATTCCTCGCCATCGTCACTTCCCATCGATGCGTCCCCTCCGCTCGACCGACAGAATCGCGCCCTGAACAGTAAAAAAACAAGAGAGCAGGCCCTCGCCCATGCCGGCAGCGCGACGGCGCCGGACGGGAAGGCCTGCCCTACTATAAACCATCGGTCGAGATGGTGCGTTACTTGTCGTAACCCTGGGACTTCAAGTAGATGACCCTATCCTTGGCCAGTTTCGTCCAATCCGAGTCGGCGAAGTTCGAGACGAGCTTGTTGTAGTTTTCCAGGGCGCCCTTCCAGTCGGATTTCGCTTCGAGGAGCCTGGCGATCGAGAAATAGGCGTGCGCGAGGTTCGGCGTATCCGCCTTGTAGTCGGCGATGATTTTGTTGTAGTAGCCCATCGCGACGTCGGCCTTCCCCTGCTCTTCCGCGGCTACCGCCGCGTTTTCCAACGCCAGGGGCGCCAGGTAGGTTTTCGGAAGCTTCTTCGAGGCGTCGAGGCTCGCGGCCTCCGCGTTCGCCCAGTCCTTCTTGAAGGAATAGAAGCTGCCCTTGGTGAAGAGAGCCTGCTGCGCGGCGAAGCTCCCCGGCCATTTTTTTGCGATGGAATCGAGGTCCGTCATTATGCCGTTTTCGAGATCGGTCTTCTTGGCGGCCTCGGCCTCGTTGTTCCAGGTGGCGATCTTGGTGCGGACTTCCTCCATCGCGCGGGAGGACTTGTCGAGGGAGGCGCTGCTGACGAGCGAATAGACGCCTACGATGACGAGAATTCCGATGACGGCGCCGGCGATCGAAAGGAATATCGTTCTATGCTTGCTGATGAAATCGGATACTTTTTCGATGAATTCTTTCTGCTCGGCCTTGTCCGGCTGCGCTTTCTTCGCTTTGGTCTCCACAGCTCACTCCTTAGGTTGTACGATTCTAAGTGATTTGATCAATCTTGATAAGTAGGTGCGCTGGATCTTCAGCGCCTTTGCGGTCTCGGTCTGGTTCCAGCCGTGCAGCTCAAGTTCCTTGCCGATAAAATGCGCTTTGAAGACGTTCACGGCGTCCTTGAGGTCCTTGCCGCGGAACTCATCCACATCCTCGCTCCGGCCGCCGATCATCAGGTCGCCCGAGGTGATCACGTGGTGTCGCGTCATGACGGTGGCGCGCTCGACGGCGTTCTCTAGCTCGCGGACGTTCCCGGGCCAGGCGTAGGAGAGCATGGCTTCCACCGCGCTGTCCGAAAAGCCGGTGAGCTGCTTGTTCGTCTCCCTGGCGGAGCGCTTCAGGAAATGCGCCGCCAGCGGGGGAATGTCTTCCTTGCGCTCGCGCAGGGGCGGGATGTAGAGCGGAAGCACGTTGAGGCGGTAGTAGAGGTCTGAACGGAATTCCTGGCGTTCGACCAAGGCTTCGAGGTCCCGGTTCGTAGCCGCGACGACGCGGACGTCGACGGACTTGGTCTCGGACGAGCCGACTTTCTCGAAGGTCTTCTGCTGGAGGACGCGCAGGAGCTTGGACTGGAGCCTCAAGGGCATCTCGGCTATCTCGTCGAGGAAAATCGTGCCGCCGTTGGCGACCTCGAAGCGCCCCGCCCTATCCTGGTAGGCGTCGGTGAAGGCGCCTTTCACGTGGCCGAAGAGTTCGCTCTCGAGAAGGTTTTCGGGGAGCGCGGCGCAGTTGACCCGGACGAAGGGCTTTTCGGCGCGTCGGGAGCCTCGGTGGAGGCGCTCGGCGAAGAGCTCCTTGCCGACGCCGCTCTCGCCCAGTATGAGCACGGAAGCGTCGCTGGGAGCAATCCTGTCGACGAGGTCGAGCTTTTCTGCGATAGCCTGCGAGGCGTGGATGAGCGTGTGCCAGCCTTCTCCCGCGCTCGCCTTGTCCGCGAGGTAGGAAAGCTCTATCGATGTCTTCTCGAGGTAGCGGGCGTTCTCCACCGCTATGGAGGCTTGCAGCGCGAAAATTTCGAGCCATCGCAGGTCTTCCTCGAGGAAGTAGCGGCCTTTCCCCTTGTTGACTACTTCGATGACGCCGACGAGCGCGCCTTTGACCTTCATGGGCGCGGCCAGAATCGACTTTGCGGGAAAATCTATGTCCTGGGCGACCTCGGGGGAGAAGCGCTCGTCGCTGCCGGGGTCGTTTACGATGAGGGCCTGGCCATGCCGCGCCACCCATCCGATGATCCCTTGGTCGGGATCGATCGTGCGGCCCGAGAGTATGTTCCCCCGGGGGCCGGTCGCGATTTCGAAGCGCAGTTTGTTGGCGACGGGATCTAATAGAACGAGGCTCGCCGCTTCCGCGCCGACGAGCCTCGCCGATGATTCGATGATCTGCGACATGAGGACGGAAGCGTCGGCGTAGTTTGAATTTATCAGCGCGCAAACTTCAAGAAGAAGTTCAAACCTTGCCTGGTCTATCGTCCCCACCATCGCTCTTGTCTTTTCCCGATCGATCACGGGCGATCAATCAAGAGTTTTTCTTCGTATCGCGCTCTTTGAGCAGGTCTCCGATCGTGTATCCGCCATCCGCTTCCTCGTTCTGGATGAACTTGGAGATCTCCTCGCGCTGCTGGCGCTGGACGAGATCGCGGATCGAAAGGCCAAGCTTCTGCCTTTCGGGGTTCAGGTCGATGACGACAGCCTTCACGGGCATGCCGACGGAGTAGGCTTTCAGCGCGTCGTCCCAGGAGACGTCCCTGTCGTTCGTCAGATCCTGCTTCTTCACGAGGCCGTCGATATCGCCCTGGACTTTGACGAAAACGCCGAAGTCGGTGACGTTGGAGACGGTGCCCTCGATGATCGAGCCGGGCCTGAAGGCGCGGGAGAAGGATCTCCAGGGATCCTCGGAGAGCTGCTTAACGCCGAGGCGCACGTTGCGTTCCTCGGGGCTGCTCTCGATGACGACCACTTCGATCTCCTCGCCTTCCTTGAGGACGGAGGCGGGATTCTTGACCCTGGAGGTCCAGGAGAGATCGTCCACGTGCAGGAAGCCGTCGATGCCTTCCTCGAGCTCGATGAAGGCGCCAGCGTTGGTGACCTTGACGATCTTGCGCGTGAGCCTCATTCCGATCGGGTAGTTGTCGTTGATGCTGTCCCAGGGATTGACCTGGACCTGCTTGAGGCCGAGGGAAACCTTGCCTGCCTGGATGTCGTAGCCGAGGATCATGCAGTCGACGAGATCGCCGGGCTTGAGCATATCCTCGGGCTTGTGGACCTTCTTGACCCACGAGAACTCGGAGATGTGGGCCAGGCCTTCGATGCCTTCCTCGAGCTCGATGAAGGCGCCGTAGTCGGTGAGCTTGGTCACCTTGCCCTTGACGACATCGTTGACGTGGTACTTTTCCTCGAAGGTGAACCAGGGATCCTGGCTAAAGTGCTTCAGCGAGAGGTTGATGCGCTTTTCCTCGGGCTCGAGGCGGATGACCTTGAGCTCGATCTCCTGGCCCTTGCGGACGTAGTCCTTGGGCCGGGTCACGTGGCCCCAGCTCATGTCGTTGATGTGAAGGAGGCCGTCGAAGCCGCCGAGATCGATGAAGGCCCCGAAGCTGGTGAAGCTCTTGACCACGCCCTTGACGGTGTCGCCGATCTGGACGGTCTGGAAGAACGCCTCGCGGCGCTTGTCGATATCTTCCTCGAGCCACTTGCGGCGGTTGAGGATAATGTTGATTTTCTTTTCGGAATAGAGCCGCTCGAGATAGAACTTGCTCTTGAGCCCGACGAGTTCCTCGCCGTTCTCAACCCGCTGGATGTCGGCCTTCGACGAGGGGAGGAATCCCTTCAGTCCGTGGCCCAGGTCGGCCTCGAAGCCGCCCTTCACTTCCTTCTCGATCGTTCCGTCGACGGGCTGATGCTCTTTGAAGGCGTTGGCTACCGCTTTCCAGAAAACCTTCTCCTCGGCGCGCTTCTTGGACACGATCACTTCGCCGGAATGGGTTTCCTTCTTGACGAGAATCACCTTGACGTCGTCGCCGACCGCGGGGGGCGCGTCGCCGAACTCGATCACGGGAATCTTGCCTTCGGATTTGTAGCCGACATCGACGAACACGAAATCGCCAGCGATCTGGACGACCTTGCCGTCGATGAGATCTCCCTCCTCCAGTCCCTCAAAACTCTTGAGGTACTGCTCCTGCAATTGTGTCTGGAATTCGTCGCGGG
>JAJTBU010000176.1 GCA_021286735.1 bacterium | reverse complement strand
CCGCGGCCATCAGAAGCTCATCGACGCCGTGCTCACGAAGCGGCCGGCCATGCGCTGCGCCGTCGTGACCTTCCGCGACAACCCCAAGAAGATACTTCATCCCCACACCTTCAAGGGGAACATCTTCAGCCTCGGACAGAAGATAGAAGCCTTCGGCGACGCCGGCCTCGACGCCTGCGTACTGATTGACTTTTCCCGTAATTTCGGTAAACTTTCAGGCGCCGAATTCATTTCGCTGCTCGCCCGCGCGGGGGTGAAGTTCGTCTGCGTGGGATCGAATTTCCGCTGCGGCCACAAGATGGACACGAACGCGCAGGCGCTCGTCGAACTCTGCGGCTCGCTCGGCATCGAGGCGCGCATCGTCGAATCCGTGCTCCATGGCGGCCATCCGGTCAGCTCGAGCAGGATACGGAACGACGTGCTCGAGGGCAGGCTGGCGGAGGCCGCCGAAATGCTCGGCAGGCCGCACATCGTCGAGGTGGCGGATTTGGAGCGTGCGGACGGGGGCCTTGAGGCGCTCGCGCCGGCGGAGGACGCCGTGCTGCCGCCCGCGGGCAGCTACCTCGTCGAGATATATCGGGATGGGAGCCGGGCGGCGATGCCTGCCAAGGCGCGGATCGGCGGGGGACGGATCGTCCTGGACGAGGGCGATTGCCGCGGCGCCAGGCGCGTCGCGATAATAAACGTGGTATCACAAGAGTGAAGGAGATATAAGAAGATGGCATTGACCAAAGAGGACAAAGCCCAGGTCGTACTCGAGTACGGCAAGAACGAGAAGAATACCGGTTCGATCGAGACCCAGGTGGCGCTGCTCACCAAGAGGATCGTCGAGCTTACCGAGCACTTCAAGATCCACAAGAAGGACACGAACTCCAGGCGCGGCCTCCTGAAGCTGGTCGGCCAGCGCCGCAAGCTGCTCAAATACCTCCAGAGGACCAACCTCGAGGGATATCGAGCGCTCGTCGAGAAACTTCAGATCAGGAAGTGAGCGAGGATGCAGATCAGGAATAGAGGCCCGGCCGCCCACAGCGCGACGGGCCTTTTCCTGTTGTTCCGGCGCAGGCCGGAGCGAGCGGCCCCCTGGGCCACCCACACAAGGAATGAATAATGGTACATACCGTACGTTGCCAGATCGGCAATGAGACTCTGGTGCTCGAGACCGGCAGGATGGCCAAGCAGGCCAACGGCTCGGTGTTCGCCACCTACGGCGGATCGGCGATCATCGCCACCGCCTGCTGCTCCGATACCGCCACCGAGGGCCTGGACTTCGTCCCCCTCACCGTCGAGTACAACGAGAAATACTACGCCGCGGGAAAGATTCCCGGCGGCTTCATCAAGAGGGAAACCCGCCCCAAGGACAAGGAAATCCTTGTCTCGAGGATCATCGACCGCCCGATGCGCCCCCTCTTCGACAAGGCCTTCGGCAGGGAGATCCAGGTCGTCCCGACCTGCGTCTCGGCCGACAACATCAACCCGCCCGACATGATCGGCGTGGTAGCCGCGAGCGCCGCCGTCCACATTTCGGACATCCCCTTCGCGGGCCCCATCGCCGGCGTCCGCGTCGCTCTGATCGACGGCCAGTACGTCGTCAACCCGACCTTCCAGCAGTGCGCCAAGGCCCGCCTCGAGATCACGGTGGCCGGCACGGCCGTGGGCATCACCATGGTCGAGGGCGGCTCCCAGGAAGTCTCCGAGGAGGAGATGATCGGCGCCATCGAGGCGGCCAAGGAGCCCATCGCCCGCATCTGCGCCGCGATCGAGGAACTCCGCGCCCTCGCCGGTAAGGAAAAGCTCCCCCTCGCGCCCCTCAGGGTGACGCTGAACAGGGAAGCCGAGATCCGCGCCTTCGCGCAGGAGCGCCTGTCCGTGGCCCTCTTCACCAAGGTGAAGCAGGAGCGCGGCAAGGCTGTCCGCGCCGCCATCGCCGAGACCAAGGCGGCCTTCGCCGAGGCCCTGAGCGACGACGTGCAGAAAAAGCTCTTCGACGCCCTCATGGAAGACCTCCAGTACCACACGCTGCGCAACAGCATCCTCGACAAGGGCCTGCGCGTCGACGGCCGCGGCCTCGAGGAGATCAGGCCCATCACCTGCGAGATCGGCGTCCTGCCGCGCACCCACGGTTCCGCCCTGTTCACCCGCGGCGAGACCCAGGCCCTGGCCACAACGACCCTCGGCACCATCGACGACGAGCAGGTCCTCGACGACATCGAGGGCGACCGCCGCGAGCACTTCATGCTGCACTACAACTTCCCCCCGTACTCCGTCGGCGAAACCGGCCGCCTCGGCACCGGCAGGCGCGAGATAGGGCACGGCCACCTGGCCTGGCGGGCCATCAAGGCCATGCTTCCCCCCAAGGAGAAGTTCCCGTACACCGTCCGCGTCGTCTCCGAGGTCCTCGAGTCCAACGGCTCGTCCTCCATGGCGACCGTCTGCGGCTCCTCCCTCTCCCTGATGAACGCGGGCGTCCCGATGCGCAAGCCCGTCGCGGGCATCGCCATGGGCCTGATCACCGACGAGAAGCGCTTCGCCGTGCTCTCCGACATCCTCGGTGACGAGGACCACCTCGGCGACATGGACTTCAAGGTCGCGGGCACCAAGGACGGCATCACCGCCTTCCAGATGGACATCAAGATTTCCTCGGTCTCCACCGAGATCCTCACCAAGGCCCTCGACCAGGCCAAGCGCGGCAGGATGCACATCCTCGGCATCATGGAGAAGACCATCTCCAGGGCGGCGGACGATATCTCCGAGTTCGCGCCCAAGGTCGTCTCGGTGAAGGTCGACCAGGAGAAGATCGGCGCGATCATCGGGCCGGGCGGCAAGAATATCAGGGGCATGTGCGAGAAGTACGGCGTCGACATCAACGTGGACGAGGAAGGCACCGTGACGATCTACGGCACCAACCAGAAAGCGGCCTACGAGGCCCGCGACGCGGTCCTGAGCCTCGTCGAGGAGCCCGAGGTCGGCAGGATCTACGACGGCACCGTCAAGCGCATCATGGAGTTCGGCGCCTTCGTCGAGATCATCCCGGGCAAGGAAGGCCTCGTGCACATCTCCAGGATGGCCAAGACCAGGGTCGAGCGCGTCACCGACCTCCTCCACGAGGGCGACGCCGTCAAGGTCAAGCTCATGGAGATCGACCACATGGGCAGGCTCAACCTGGCCATGCTCGAAGCCCTGGACGAGAACGGCCAGCTGCCGCCCTCGAGCCGCGACGACCGCCCCGCCGGCCGCGACCGCGGTCCCGGTGATCGCGGCCCCCGCCGCTTCGACGACCGGAGGGATTCGTCCTACCGGCGCTGATCCCGACAGCCTCACATGATAAAACCGATCATCCTGCCGGCGGGCGCGACTCTGTTGTCCGAGCGCCGGCGGGGTTCTCCAAGCTTTGCTTTCTCCATCTGGTTCCCCATAGGATCCAGGAACGAAGCCCCCGAAGAGCGGGGCTTTGTTCATTTCGCCGAGCACATGCTCTTCAAGGGCAGCTTCCGCCGCGACGCGCTCTCGCTCTGGCGCGCCATAGAGCGCACGGGCGGCTACGCCAACGGCTTCACCGAGCGCGACGCGATGTGCCTATACTGCTGCGTGCCCTCGGCCGACTGGCGCCTGGCCGTCTCACTGATGGTCGAGGCCGCCTTCGCCTCGAGCTTTCCCCCCGATGAGTTTGAAAAGGAAAGACAGGTCGTCCTGGCGGAGATAGAGCAGGTCGAGGACGACATCGAGGAGACGGGTTACGACGCCTTCCTGAAACGCTTCTGGCCGGGACATCCGGCCTCGCTGCCGATCGCGGGCAGCCTCGACGAGGTGCGGGCCATCAGGCGCGACGCCCTCGCGGCCTTTTGCCGCGAAGCCCTGTCGCCCCCGTGGGCGATCATCGCCGTCTCCGGCGACGTCGACGACGCCGCGCTGGCCTCGGCGATCGAGGAGGCCGTCGAAGACGCAGGACGCCTCGCCGGCGGCTTCGCGCCTCCGGCGCGCCCCTCGGCCGCCGCGGGAGGCGGCCCCATCCGGGAGCCGCGCCCCCCCGTCGCCCGGGTTTTCCGCGGCTACACGAGGGCGCCGAGCGCCCAGATCTACTACTTCGACGCCGCCCAGCTCGAGGCGCCCTTCGCTGCCGAAGATTTCTTCGCCCTGAGCCTCGTCAACGGCACCTTGGGCGAAGCCTCCACCTCGCGCCTCTTCCAGCGGGTGCGCGAGCAGCTGGGCCTCGCCTACACCGTGCAGTCCTCGATAGCCTTCTCGAAGACCGAAGCCGTCCTCGCCATCCAGGCGGTCACCGGCAACGGCCATTTCCGGGCCTGCGCGGCCGCCATCGACGAGGAGACCGACAGGCTCTTCCGGGATGGGCTGGGCGAGGGGGAGTTCGCCGAGGCGAAATCGCGGCTGACGGGCGGCTTCGCCCTCTCCCAGGAGGATCCCGAATCGAGGGTCAGGCGCCTGGCCAACTGGTTCATCGAGGAAGGCTATGTCCCCGATGTCGAGGAGGAGCGCGCGCGATACGCCGCGCTGACCATGGACGACGCCGCCCGGGCCATAAGGCGTCTTGCGTGCGCGCCCCGGGCGCGCTATGCCTATGGAAGCATCAGGGCGGGCACGGCCAGGGCCGCCGCACTCGAGGAGCTTTGAGCATGGAAACTGTCGCGATACCTGTCCTCCTCAGCGAGGGCGCCTCGGCGCCCGAGTACAAGACCCCCGGCGCGGCCGGCGCCGACCTGCGCGCCGCCATCGACCGGACGCTCAGCCTGGCGCCGATGGAGCGGCGCGCCGTCCCGACGGGCGTCCGCATCGAACTTCCGGCCGGCTACGAAGCCCAGGTGCGGCCGCGTTCGGGCCTCGCCCTCGAAAAGGGACTCACCTGCCTCAACGCGCCGGGCACCATCGACTCGGACTACCGCGGCGAGATCAAGGTGATTCTCGTCAATCTGAGCGGGGAGACGGCGCGCGTCGAGCCGGGAGACCGCATCGCCCAGCTGGTGATCGCCCGCTATGCCTTCGCCCTCTACGAGCCGAAGGACAGCCTTGGCAGGACGGGGCGCGGCGAGGGCGGTTTCGGCTCGACGGGAGCCTGACCTGTGACGCGCCCCACGGGTTTTCCGCGCATCTCGATCGTCTATATCGCCCGTGAATTCGTCCTTTCCTTCGCCATCGCCTTTCTTTTCTTCTTCGTCGTCTTCTTCATCAATCAGATACTCCTTCTCGCCGAGGACATCCTCGCCAAGAGCGCGCCCGCCGCGCAGACCGGCCTGCTCCTCCTCTATTCGCTTCCCTCCGTCGTGGCGATCGCCTCGCCCTTCGCGGCCCTGGCCGGCGCCCTCATGACCTCGTCGAGGCTCAACAGCGACAACGAGATCATGGCCTTCTCGGCCCTGGGCATCTCGCCGGCCGCCCTCTACGCGCCCTTCATCGCGATGGGCCTCCTCACCGCGCTTCTTTCCTTCACGGCCAACGATTACTTCCTTCCGCGGGGAGCCGTGGCCTTCAGGCGCGTCTACGGCGAGCTGGTCTCCCGCTCTGCCTCCATCGAGCTCACCCCATATTCGGTCAAGCGCTACTCGAAGGCCGTCGTGGTCACCGGCGGGAAGAAAGGCGATAAGATCGGCGACATCCTCCTCTTCGAGACGGGGAACGGTGGCGATGACCGCATGATCGCCGCCGGCAGCGCCCAGCTCGACATCGACCCCGACGGCTACGGGGCGGTGATCGCCATGAGCGACGTCCTCGA
>JAJTBU010000175.1 GCA_021286735.1 bacterium | reverse complement strand
CTCCGGCCCGCCGCGCATCGCGCTATATCCATATCGCTCCATGATGTCCGATTCCCCCGCCTGCTTGACGCTCGATTGTCCTATCCGTAAGATTAACAGGAAACGCGTTAGTATAAAAGCGTCCGGAGCGCCCCGCGCGTGAAGGGCAAAGCCCGCGCGCCCCGCGATCCTGCCATCCTGACCCGCTTTCAAACCCCGTTTCGTGGAGGTATACATGACCAGCTATAAGGAATTGGGCCTTTCCAACACCGTGGAGCTCTTCGCCAAGGCCGTCAAGGGCGGCTACGCGCTCCCCGCCTACAACTTCAACAACATGGAGCAGATGCAGGCGATCGTCCAGGCATGCGTGGAGACGAAGAGCCCCGTCATCCTCCAGGTCTCCTCGGGCGCCCGCAAGTACGCCAACTCCACCCTCCTGCGCAATATGGCCCGCGGCGCCGTGGAGTACGCCAAGGAACTCGGCTTCGCAATCCCCATCGTCCTCCACCTCGACCACGGCGACAGCTACGAACTCTGCGTGGACTGCATCGAGAACGGCTTCTCCTCCGTCATGATCGACGGCTCCCACCTGCCCTACGACGAGAACGTCGCCCTCACGAAGAAGGTCTGCGAGTACGCCCATTCGCGCGCGGACTACGTGTCCGTCGAAGGCGAACTCGGCGTCCTGGCCGGCGTCGAGGACGACGTCCACGCGGAGCACTCCAACTACACCCAGCCCAGCGAGGTCGAGGACTTCGTGAAGAAGACCGGCGTCGACAGCCTGGCCATCTCCATCGGCACCAGCCACGGCCGGACCAAGTTCCGCCCCGAGCAGTGCACCAGGGCGGCCGACGGCGTCCTCATTCCTCCTCCCCTCCGCTTCGACATCCTCGAGGAGATCGAGAAGCGCATCCCCGGCTTCCCCATCGTCCTGCACGGCTCGTCCTCCGTTCCCATGGAGTACGTCCGCATGATCGAGCAGTTCGGCGGCAAGCTCAAGGATTCCGTGGGCATCCCCGAGGAGCAGCTGCGCAAGGCCGCGCGCTCCGCGGTCTGCAAGATCAACATCGACTCCGACGGCCGCCTCGCGATGACCGCCGTCATCCGCAAGGTCTTCGCCGAGAAGCCCGAGGAATTCGATCCCCGCAAGTACCTCGGCCCGGCCCGCGACGAGCTGAAGAAGCTCTACATGCACAAGAACATCGAGGTGCTCGGATCGGCCGGAAAGGCCTGATCCGGCGCTTTTTCCCCGCCGTCCCGGGGTTCCAGGCCGGCGGGGCGGGCCTCTCTCCTCCGCCCGGCTCATCCGGAAAGCGTTTTTTCGCGATCCTGATGAAGAATGACGCATATGTGGGGGAAACAGGTATTTACCCGGTTTAAAATTATATGCTAATATACGCGCCGCGTCCGTATGCGCGATCAACCGCGCGCGTTGCGGGCAGTGAGCCTGAGGAGTCGATCCCCGTAACGGCTTTTCGGGTTCGCGCTATTAGGAGGTCAGTTGGCAGACAAGGACTTGCGGATCAACGAGCAGATCCGCGTGCGCGAAGTACGGCTCATCGACGACAAGGGCGAACAGCGCGGGATCATTCCGACCCTCGAGGCGATCAAGATCGCCCGCGAGATCGGACTGGATCTCGTCGAAGTGGCTCCCCAGTCGATGCCTCCCGTGTGCAAGCTGCTGAACTATGGCAAGTACAAGTTCGAGCAGGAGAAGAAGATCAAGGACGCGAAGAAGCATACCAAGGCCGCGGAGCTCAAAGAGATCCGCATGCAGCCGAAGATCGCCGAGCACGACCTCGACTTCAAGTCCGCCCACGTGAGGGAATTCCTTGAGCAGGGCAACAAGGTCAAGGTGACCATCAGGTTCCGCGGCCGCGAGCTGGCGCACACGGAGATCGGAGAGCAAATCCTCAAGAAGATCCTGACCAAGCTGGAAGGCTACTACATCATGGAGAAGCTCCCCCTCATGGAGGGGCGCTTCATGTCGATGGTCCTCCAGCCGAAGGCTTCGATCATCAAGAAAAACGCCGTCGTAACGGAAGCCGCCCTCGCGGATGCCGAAAATGACGACGAAGACGACGAATGAAAACCCGATAAGGACGGTAGATCATGGCGAAGATGAAGACGAAGAAAGCCGCCGCCAAGCGGTTTACCCTTACCGCCAGCGGCAAGGTCAAATACAAGAAAATGAACCTCCGTCATATCCTGACGAAAAAGACCACCAAGCGGAAGAGAAACCTCAGGAAAGCCGGTTTCGTGGCCGCCGGCCCGGTGCACCAGATCAAGAAAAAGCTTCTGCCCAACGGTTAAGCCGGGCGAAATAGGAGAATAGCGATGTCAAGAGCAGTAGACGGAACCAGGCGGAAAGATCACCGCAAGAAGATACTCAAGATAGCAAAGGGCTACTGGGGGCGCAGGCACTCCAACTACAAGGTCGCCAAGGACGCCGTGGCGAAGGCCCTCATGGATGCGTACAAGGACAGGCGCGACAAGAAGGACGATTTCAGGAACGTCTGGATCGCCCGCATCAACGCCGCCTGCCGCGCCCAGGGCATGACCTACAGCCGCTTCATCGAAGGCATCAACAAGGCGGGAATCGTGGTCAACAGGAAGCTCCTGGCCGACCTCGCCATCCAGGACCCCGCGGCTTTCACCGCTATCGTCGAAAAGGCGAAAGCGGCGCTGCAGGCCTAAGGCCTATGGTGAGCCTCGAGCAGATCCGCGCCCTCGAGGCGCGGGTCGAAAAAGCGGTCGTGCTGATCGACAAGCTTCGCAGGGAAAACGCTGAACTCGAACAGCGCCTCATCGAAGCCTCCCGTTCGGGAGAGCAGGTCAATGCGGCATACGCTGAGCTCGAGCGCAAGACGGCCGATTCGGCCCGCACGGCCTCCGATTCGGAGACCCGCATCGCCGAATTGGGCGAAAAACTGAAGGCCGCCGAAGTCCGGGCAGCCGACGCCGAAGAGCGGGCGGGACTCGCCGAGCGCAAGGCGCAGGCCGCCGAGGCCGAGAACGGCGCCTATCGCGAGCGCGCCCTCGCCGCGGAGCACCGCTCCGCCGAGCTCGAGGCCAAGGCCGAAGAGCTCAGCAAGGAGCAGGCGCGCATCGAGGAAGGCCTCGACCACGCACTGCAGAAGCTCGACGCTTTCGAGGATCTCGTCATGGGCATCTCCGCCGGCAACGCGGCGGCGCCCGATGAGCCGGCACTGTCGGGGGACGAAAAGGTGGAGGTGGTTGAGCGGTCCCCGTCAACCCCCGAATCCCAGGGAACCCCGATGCCGGTCTCCGGAGCCGAGCATGAGCTCGATATCTTCTGACGGAACCCCAGCCTCGACGAAGGTCATCCCCATCGAGATACTGGGCGTGTCCTTCACCATCCGCACCGATGAGGAACCCGAATACATAGGCGGGCTCGTCACCGAGCTGAAGGAAAGGCTCTCGGCCATTTCGAGCCAGATGAGGATAGTGGATCCGCTCAAGCTGGCCATCATCGCGAACCTGCTGACGCTGGACGAGATGCATCGCGACGGCAGCCAGAAAACTGCGGTAAGCAAGGACTTCGAGGCGGCGTCCCTCCTCGACAGCCTGGACAAGCGCCTCGGCGAGCTGGGCCTCTGAAGACGGCGCGGCCGCGGGACACAAGGAGAAACGCATGATCATGCCCCTCGAGGAGCTCATCAATTATCACGCCAACAATTACGAACTGGCCGTGGCGGTCACCAGGCGCGCCTTCCAGCTCGCGGTGCTGAAGACCCCCGACGTCGAGAAGAACAACGGCAAGGTTGTCTCGCTCGCCGCCCAGCAGGTCTTCGGAAAGCAAGTGGACTATCGCTTCATTGTCAGCTAAGGTCATCGTCGTAACGGGCCCGACCGCTTCGGGCAAGACGGAGCTCCTCGACGGCGTGTTCGCCCGGGGAGCTTCTTCGTTTTCCGGCCATGCCGCGGTGATCAGCGCCGACGCCATGCAGGCCTACCGGGGCATGGACATAGGCACGGCCAAGCCGGAGAGGGCCCTCCTCGAGCGGCTCCCGCACTACCTCATCGATATCAAGAACCCCGACGAGCAGTACACGGCGGGCGAGTTCGTGCGCCTGGCCGACGAACGCTGCGCCGCGCTGTCGGCTCGGGGCATCGTGCCGGTGATCTCGGGGGGGCCGGGCTTCTGCACCCGGAATTTCGTCTGCGGCGCCCCGGCCGCGCCCCCCTCGGATCCCGAGACGCGCCGCCAGGTCGCGCGCGACCTGGCGGCGTACGGCCCCGCGGCGCTCCGCGACGAGCTGCGTACGGCGGACCCTGCTCTCGCCGCCCGCATCGCGGAGCGCGACCTCTACCGCCTGACGCGCGCCGTGGAAATCCTGCGCGCATCGGGCCAGCCGCCATCGACCTTCGCGCCGAAGGCGGAGCCCCGCGCCGCCTATGAATTCCTCATTCTCGGCGTCGACCGGCCCCGGAACGAGCTGCGCTCGCGCATCCGCGCCCGCGTGGCCTCCATGTTCGCCTCGGGCCTTGCCGACGAGGTCGCCGCCCTCCAGGCCGCGGGCTACGGCCCCGAATGCCCCGGACTCAAGGCGATCGGCTACAGCGAGTTTTTCGAACTGCGCGGCGCCCCCGAGTCCGAGATTGCCGCCGCCATCGAGCTCCATACGGCGCAGTACGCCAAGCGGCAGATGACCTTTCTCCGGGCCCTCCCCGGCATCCGCTGGATTCCTCCAGAAGCCGCGGCGCTCCGGGATGCCGCATCTTCCTTCATCCACCTTTCATAGGCGCCCGAAAAGGGCTATACTCCACCGCGATGAATACAACGACCCTCCTGCTTACCGTCGCCCTCTCTCTTCTGCCAATTTCGGAGCTAAGGGGCGCCATTCCCTTCGCCGTGCTGCGCGGGGTGGATATCATTCCCGCCGCCCTCATAGGAACCGCCGCCAACGCCGCGGTTCCCGCGATCGCCTATCTGTTCCTCTCGACCCTGCACAAGCTCTTTTACCGGATCGGAGCGTATCGGCGCTTTTTCGACCGCTTTGTTGAAAAAGCCCGCGGCAAGGTGCACGCGAGCGTCCAAAAATACGGCTATTGGGGCCTCCTCGTCTTCGTGGCCATCCCCCTGCCGATGACGGGCGCCTGGACCGGCGCCCTCGGGGCTTGGGTCCTGGGTATGGAGCGGCGCAAGAGCATCCTCGCCATCATAGGCGGCGTCGTCGTCGCGGGCATCGTCGTAACGGTGCTCGTCGCCGTCATGGGCGCCGGGGCCAAATCCATCTTCTTCAAGTCCTTCTAACGTTCCGCGCATTCAAGGACATCCTCAAGCTCGACATAGGGAATGCCATGAACATAGATTTCGCCTCCGAACTCGATCCGGAACAGTACCGCGCCGTCACCGCCACCGAGGGCCCGCTCCTCATCATCGCGGGGGCGGGCTCGGGCAAGACGCGCGTCATCACCTATCGCATCGCCAAGCTCCTGTCGATGGGCGTCCCCCAGGAAGCCATTTTGGCGCTCACCTTCACCAACAAGGCGGCGCGCGAAATGGCGGACAGGGCGCGCGAACTCACCGGGCTGCCGCTCAAGAACCTCCTCGTCTCCACCTTCCACTCGTTCGGGGCCTGGTTCCTCAGGAAGGAGATCCACCGCCTGGGCTGGAAGGAGAATTTCACCATCTACGACGAGCAGGACCGCATGCAGGCCGCCAAGGAGTGCGCGCGCGAGCTCGGCTTCGCGATGGACGGCTTCGACCCGGCTGAAGC
>JAJTBU010000174.1 GCA_021286735.1 bacterium | reverse complement strand
GGTCGCCGTCGCCCGGGCCCTCGCCCTCCATGGCGACGATGCCGTCCATGAAGGTGAAGCAGGGTGCTATCGAGAGCCCCAGGTCCACGAGCATGGTGCCGAAGGAGAGGGTGTCGCGGAACCGCAGGTGCATGCCGCTCTTTCCGAGATTCGGTATCAGCCCGAAGAGGTTCTTGATCGCGCCGGTGTACTTCATGAGGCGGTGGGTCTTCAGCTTGGGGAGGTTGACGACAAGGTCGCAGTCGTCCAGGGCCGTGGCCAGGGCGAAGCTTTTAACGAGCTTCGCGCCGGGCGCCGGCCGCTGCGGGCCGGGGACAAAGTCGACCCAGGAAGCCCCATTAGCGAGCGCGGCCTGGTAAAGGCCCGAGGCCTTTGCCGCCCCGAGCCCGCCCTGGAAGGCCGGCGAGTCGCCGACGGTCAGGCTCGCCGCTCCCTTTGCGCGCAGAAAGCGCAGCGCCGCGGCCAGAAACTCGGGGTGTGTCGTCACCGCCTTCTCCGGCGCCGCGGCCTTCAGGAGGTTCGGCTTGACGAGGATGCGCTTGCCGGCGATATCGGGAAAGCCCGCGAAGGCCGCGGCCTCGGCGATCGCAGCATCGAGCGTGGCCGGGTCGTAGCTTTCGCAGGCGCAGAGTGCCACGCGGTTCTTCATGCCGGGCATGCCGGCTTCGCTTTCTGCCATAAGGTTCCTCTCCTCGTTGGATGCGCCCGCCGCGCTCACCAGGCCACGCCGAAGCCGATGCCCGCCGCCCCGTCGCCGAAGGTTGGCGCGAACGAGGCCGTCATCCGGAAACTCAGGACGAAGGGAAGGCCATCGAAGAGCGCCCGCGCCTCCGCCGCCGCGTGGACGGGATTCGCCGCGCTCGCGGGCGCGGCGGCGCCCAGGTCGCACTGAGCCGAAACGCCGGCGTAGAGTCCGGCGCTCCGGTAGCCGATTCCCGCGCTCGCCCTCGCGGCGAGAGCCTGCGTCTCAAAGTCGTAGACCAGCCCCGGCGCCAGGCCGAGCCGGAAGCTGCCCCCGCCCACGGCCAGGGGCAGGCTCAGCTCGAGCTCTGATGCGGCGCCCGGGTAGGCGATGCCGCCGGCGCTCCTCCAGGCCGCCCTGCCGAAAACACCCGCGTCCAGCGCGCCGAAGGCGCCTATCCTGCTCGAAAAGCCGAAGGCCGCCGCTCCTTCCTCGCCTTGGCAGAGGGCCGCCTGGAAGGCGAGCCTGGTCGATTCGCCCGCGGAGAAGCCCAGAGCCAGCTCAAAGCTGCCGTCGGGCAGCGACAGGCTCGCCTCGATTCCGCCCGGCAGGAGGCCGGGGACGCCGGGGTCCGCGAAGTAGGTCAGGCCCGGCCTGGCGGACAGGTAGCCCGATGGGCTGACCTTGAGCGAGGAATCGACGTTCAGCGTCGTCTCGGCCACGATGGGCCGCGGCTCGTCCCGCTTCGCCCCGAAAGGCGCGGCGCCCTCCTCGAGCGGGAGGGGGGCGAGGGTCAGCCGCGCCCTGTAGACGCCGTCGGCCACGCGCGCGCCCGCCGTGTCGACTCCGTCCCAGGTCGAGCGCTGCGACCAGGTCCTGAAGGCGGGCAGGGTTTCCGCGTAGGCGACCTTGCCCTTGGCGTCGAGGAGCTCCAGCCGGCCCGTCCCCGGCGCCGTCACCGTGAAGGTGATCGCGGCCCGGCCATAGAGGCCCTTGTTCGACGGGTTGAACCGCGCGGGCCTCGCCTTGAGCGAGCGCACCTCGAAGACGGAGGGGCTCAGGGCGACGCGCAGCGTCGAGGTCCTGAACCACTGAATGCTGATCGGCACGATCGCCTCGTCGAAGCCGAACTTCCTCACCTTGACCGAGTGCCTTCCCACCGGCAGCTCGGCGAACTTTCCGGAAACCCGCGAGCCGTCCACGTAGACCTCCGCGTCCTCGGGGCTCACGTCGATGGAGAGATAGCCTTCGTGCGGATCCAGCTTGATCTTGATGGAATACTTTGTGTTTTCCTGCACGAAGAAAGGGAACTGGGCGGGGTAGTGGTCGGGCGCCGAGGCGGCGATGAGGTGGGGGCCCGGCTTGAGAATGCCTGTCCAGCCCGAGTATGCGGGGATCAGTCCGTCGATCATCAGCCTCGCGTTTCCCGGCGTCGTGGAGATGGTCGTGGTGGCCGCCTCCGGCTTTACCCCGGATTCCGTGTCGACGATGATGGCGCTGTTCTGGCCGTTGTAGGCCCCTATTCCGGAGAGCGCGGCCACGAAAAGGGCGAGCGCGACGAGTACTTTTTTTGACCCTACCATCGGCCAACAATACCTCTTTTGTCCGGAGGGGCGCAAGCCGAGCGGCGATTCCCGGAGCGCGAAGACGGTTGCGCCTTGGCGAAGCTGCGGATATAATAGCCGAATCTTTTGAGTTTCGGAGCGAATGTTGAGGCATAGGTTCAGGAAGACAAGAAACGACATCCTCATGTTCATCGTCAATGGAACCACGCTCAAGCGGACGCTCTTCATCCTTGTCTGCCTCATCACCCTCCTCGGATCCAGCTTCAGGCCCATGCCCGGCCCGAGCTTCGCCATGGGCAGCGTGGCGCAGGTCGGCGGCGACCTCGGCGAGAATCTCCCCGAGGCCGAAGAGGAGGACCCGGGCCTCTATTACCGCGTCTACGAAGTCCAGAAGGGCGATACCGTTTCGGGCATCGCCGATTCCTTCAACATCTCGGTCGACACGGTCCTCAGCGCCAACGGCATCCAGTCGGCGCGCTCGCTCCGCCCATCCCAGCTCCTCAAGGTGCCCAGCCAGGCGGGCATCCTCTACACCGCCAAATCCGGCGACACGGTATCATCCATCGCCGCATCCTACGAGATATCCTCCGATCGCCTCGTCAGCGTCAACAATTTGATGAGGGCCGACATCGAGGCGGGCAAGATACTCTTCCTCCCCGACGCCCGCCTTCCCAGCGCCACCCTGCGGGAAAGCGCCGGCGACCTCTTCAAGTGGCCGGTGCGGGGCGTCATCACCTCGTGGTTCTCGTGGCGCCGCGATCCCTTCTCCGGCCGCAACACCTTCCACAACGGCATCGACATCGGCGTTCCGCTCGGCACGCGCGTCGGCGCCGCCATGGAGGGCAAGGTCGACGAGACCGGCTATTCGCCGATCATGGGCAAGTACGTCATCCTCCGGCATTCGAGCGGCTACAAGACGCTCTACGCCCACATGTCGGCCATCTCCGTCCAGGAAGGCGAGTACGTGTCCGTGGGGGGCAAGCTCGGCCTCTCGGGCAACACCGGATACAGCACCGGCCCCCATCTCCACCTCTCGGTCTACAAGAACGGCAAGCTCATCAACCCGGCCAACGTCCTCCAGTAGGGGCGCGCCGTGGCCGCGCCTTCGGCGCCTTGGGGCACCCTCGGCGCCTTGGGGCGCCGGCGCTTATTTGACGATGCGATGAATATCTGCTATTGTCATTACCTATGAGAGAGTTGCGCGGCATCGCCGCTTCTCCCGGCACGGCTTTCGCGCCGGCTTACCTCTTCGTCGACGATTACAACGCCTCGATTCCTTCCTATTCGATAGCGAGCCAGGACGTCGAGGCCGAATACGCCCGATTCGCGGCGGCGGTGGCCACGGCGAAGGAGGAAGTCGCCGCCCTGCGCGACCGCGCCCTCGCGGAGGCGGGCGCCGACCAGGCGGCGATCTTCGAAGCCCACCTCATGATGATCGACGACCCCGAGGTCGCGCAGAACGTGCGGGACGGCCTCGGCGCCTCCCTCCTCAACGTCGAGAGCGTCGTCTTCGCCATCGAGCAGAAGATGATCGACCAGCTCTCCTCCTCTCAGGACGCCTATATCCAGGAGCGCGTGTCCGACGTGCACGACGTCGTCCGGCGCATCCTGGGCCACCTCCTCGGCAGGGAGCGCCTGAGCCTCGCCGACCTGGACCGCGACGTCATCATCGTCGCGAAGGACATACTGCCCTCGGACATGGTCGGCATGGCGCGCGACCGCATAAAAGGCCTGGCGATGGAGGCGGGGGGGCGCACCAGCCACGCTGCCATCCTCGCCCGAGCCTTCAGGATCCCGGCGGTGCTGGGCATAGGACCCTTCACCGCCGACGTCAAACCCGGCGCGCCCCTCGTCATCGACGGCGACCGCGGCGCCCTTGTCGTCGATCCCGACGAGACCGCGCTCAAGAAGGAGCGCGCCGCCCAGAATCTCCAGATGCTGAAGGAAAAGGAGTATGCCGGCATCAGGGATATCCCCGCCGCGACCAAGGACGGCGCGCGCGTCTTCCTGAAGGCGAACATCGAGGTGCCCGAGGAAGTCGACGCCGTGGTCGAACAGGCCGCCGACGGCATCGGCCTTTTCCGCTCGGAATTCCTCTTCCTCGGCGGCCACATACCCGGCGAGGAAGCCCAGTTCAACGCCTACCGGAAGGTCGTGGAGTCCATGGCGGGCAAGCCGGTCACCATCCGCACCCTCGACATCGGCGGCGACAAGGTCCTTCCCGAGCTCGGCGCCCAGGACGAGAAGAATCCCCTCCTCGGCTGGCGGGCCATCCGCTTCTGCCTGAGCAAGACCGAGATCTTCCGCACCCAGCTCAGGGCCATCCTCAGGGCCAGCGCCTTCGGCGACGTGAACATCATGTTCCCCATGATCAGCACCCTGGAGGAACTCATCAAGGCGCGCGGAATCCTCGAGGAGGCGCAGTGGGAGTGCCGGAGCCGCGGCTACCAAGTGCGGGTCCCGATCAGGGCCGGCATCATGATCGAGGTTCCCTCGGCCGCCCTCTGCTCCGACATCCTGTCCAAGAGCGCCGATTTCTTCTCGATCGGGACCAACGACCTCACCCAGTACACCATGGCGGTCGACCGCGGCAACGAGAAGGTCGCCTATCTCCACGACCCCTTCAATCCCGCAGTCCTGCGCCTCATCAAGACGACCATCGACGCCGCGAGGAGCGCGGGCATCGAGGTGAGCCTCTGCGGAGAGATGGCCGCCGATCCCTACGCGGCCCTCCTCCTGGTCGGCATGGGCATGAGGGTGCTCTCCATGTCGGCGGTATCGATCCCCAAGGTCAAGAGTTTCCTCCTCGCGCACACGCTCGAGGAGGCCGAGTCGATCGCCGAGAGCGTCATGGGCATGACGAGCTCCTCGCAGGTGACGACCTTCATCGCCAACAGATTTTCCCTATAGGAACCCTATGAACAACGAAACCTTCGAAAGCGACGAGAGCGGCGACAGCGCCGATCAGGCTCCGATCCAGGAATCCATGTCTTCCGAGCCGGCGCCGGCCGCAGCCGGGGGCGCAGAGGCCGAGAAGCTCGTCCGCTACGAGAACCTGCCCCTCGTCGCCCTCGTCGGGCGGCCCAATGTCGGCAAGTCCACGCTCTTCAACCGCCTGCTCCACAAGCGGCGCGCCATCACCGATCCGACGCCTGGCGTCACGCGCGACCCGATCGAGGAGGAATTCGTCTTCGAGGACGAGGCCCTGGGCGCCGAGCGCCGCTGCCGCATCGCCGACACGGGCGGCTTCAAGCTGGAGCGCGAGGGCCTGGACGACCTCGTCGTCGCGCGCACCCTCTCGCTGATCTCGAAGGCCGACCTCATCCTCTTCATCGTGGACGCCATGGAGATCACGCCCGAGGACGAGGAGTTCGCCGAACTCCTGCGCCCCATGACGGGCCGCATCGTCCTCGTCGTCAACAAGGCGGACAGCTCCGAGCGCGACGCCATGGTCTGGAACCACCTGCGCTGGGGCTTCAAGGACATCCTCTTCATCTCGGCCGAGCACAACAGGAACATCG
>JAJTBU010000173.1 GCA_021286735.1 bacterium | reverse complement strand
ACGTCTCCGGCCACGTAGGCCAGGGTGTCGAAGGCGCACCAGACGCCGTCGATCTCGCCCTTGAACTTGGTGGCGAAGGTCTCCATGGCGTTGCGGGTGTCGGCCATGTAGGTCTGGGGAGAGGTGATCGTGTACTCGCCGAGCACTTTGATTCCGGGGTACTCGGAGAGAACCTGGTCGAAGACCTTGCCGCGGCGGCGGGTGCCGTAGTGCTTCTCGAACTTGAGGACGACGATGTTGCCCTTGCCGCCAAGGCTGTCCATGAAGTAGGTCGAGATCTTGGCGCCCATGGTGAAGTTGTCGGCGGTAATGTCGGCGATGACGCCGTCGACGTAGCCCGAGTCGATCGTGATGACCGGGATGCCAGCCTTGAACGCCTCGTTCAGCGAATCCTGAATCTCGAGGGGATGCGCGTGGGAGAGGACGATCGCCTTGACCTTGCGCTGCACGAGATTCTGGAGCTGGTCGCCCTGGGTCTTCACCGATCCGGCGGAGTTGAGCATGATGGGCGTCCAGCCTTTCGCCTTGGCGAACTTCTCGAAGGCGTTGGCGGCGCGGGAAGTCGCCTCGTTCGAGAAGTTGGTGGCGATGAACCCGACGGTGATGCCCTGGGCGAATCCCGTCCCGACCAAGACGAGCGCGAACAGCACCGCGATAGCTATGAACCTTGTCCGTTTCACATCGTACCTCCTTGACGTGAATATCAGTTCGATGACTATGCCTTCATCCGTTTGGTTTGCACGGACGATATGACCACGGCGAGAATGATGATGAGCCCTTTGACGATATCCTGCATGAAATACTCGGCCCCGAGGAGCGTGAGCCCGTTGTTGACGATGCCGATGATGAGCGCGCCGATGAAGGTGCCGAAGGGGCTGGGGCGCCCCATCGAGGAGACGGTCTGCCCGAGGAGCACGATGGCGAAGCTCTCCATGAGGAAGCCGCCGGCGCCCTCCGGATTGGCCGCGCCGAGCCGGGAGGTGAGGAGAATGCCAGTGAAGGCGCCGGCGAGGCTGCAGAGGATGAAGCCGAGCACCTTGTAGAACCTCGTGTTGATACCCGCGAGTCGCGCCGCCGAGGGGTTGCCCCCGGTGGCCTGCAAGTGGGAGCCGGCCACGGTCTTGTTGATGAAGATGTGGCAGACGGCGAGCACCGCGAGCATGATGAGGACGAGGACGGGGACGGGGCCTATCCTGCCGCGGCCGAGATAGAGGAAGGACTTGGGCATGCCCGAATAGAAGGAGACACCCTTGGTGTACATGTAGATGAGCCCCGTGGCGATGATGCCCATGGCGAGGGTGGTGATGAGCGAGGGGATGCCGAGCCGCGTGACGAGGATGCCGTTGATGAGTCCGAAGAGCGCGCCGCCCAGAAGGCAGATAAGGATGGCGAGAAAGGGATTCATGCCCTTGATGAGCAGACCGGCGACGATCACGGCGGAGAGGCTGGCGAGGTTGGCGAAGGAGAGGTCCATCTCGCCCACGATGTGCACCATGGTGAAACCCTGGGCGATGATCATGAGGAGGGCGATCTGGGTGAGGATGTTGATCAAGTTGTTGGAATCGAAGAATCCCTGCACCCCGATCGAGCAGGCGGCGAAGATGAGCACCAGGGCGATGATCGTCCCGTAGCGCATTATGATTTTTTTGAGATTCATGCTGTCTCCTTTTCGGACTTTCCCTCGCCGAGCATCGCTTCCAGGAGCTGTTCCGTGGGGAAAGGCCTGGAGAATTCCTTGACGATGCGCCCGCCGTTCATGACGTAGATCCTGTCGGCGATCGATTCCAGCTCGCGGAGATCGGAGCTGATGAACCAGATGCCCGCGCCGGCCGAGGCGAGCTTTTCCATGATCAGGTAGATTTCGCTCTTTGTTTCGACATCGATGCCCTGCGTGGGCTCGTCGAAGATCCAGACCTTTGCGTTGGCGTCGATCCACTTGCCCAGGGACACTTTCTGCTGGTTGCCGCCCGAGAGGGTGCTGACCGCCTGATTCGTCGAAAAGACCTTGATGGAGAGGTCTTTCACGATCTTGCCGCAGCGGGCGGCGATTCGCTTCTCGTCGCGGAAACCCAGCGACGACAGGCGGCGGAGCCGCGGCAGCGAGAGGTTCTCGCCGACGTCGAAGGCCGTGATGAGCCCCTCCCCTCGCCTATCCTCCGGGATCATCACCATGCCCTGGGCGATGGAGTCGCGCGGATGCCGAGACACGAAGGCGCTGCCTCCCAATTCGACCTGATGGCTGGCGGCTGATTCGCCTTCGAAGACGAGCTTGGCGAGTTCGGAGCGGCCCGAGCCGACAAGCCCGGCGAAGCCGACGATCTCCTTGGCTCTGACAGTGAACCCCATGCCCGCGGCGACTGCGCCAGAAGTGGCTCGCGGCCGGACCGAGAGAATCTCGGGGCCCGGCTCGAGCGCCGTTTTCGGGTACTGGCGCTCGAGGTCCTTGGCGATCATGAGCTTGATGAGTTCGGCCTCGTTCACCTCGCCGGCATTGACAGTGGCGATCTTCTTGCCGTTCCTCAGCACGGTGATCCGATCGGCGAGGGAGAGCACTTCGGGCAGATGGTGGGATATGTAGAGGATCGATTTGCCCGAAGCCTTCAGGTCCCTGATGAGGGAGAAGAGGATTTCGCTCTCCTTGACGCTCAAGGGAGCGGTGGGCTCGTCGAAGATTACGATCCCCGGCGATCTGAAGAGTATCTTGAGGATGGTGAGCATCTCCTGCATGCCGGAACTCAAGGTCGAAACCGGGCTCTCCATATCGAGGGTGAGTCCGTATCTCTTCATGAACTCGAGCGCCTTGGCGCGCATCTCCTTCTTGCCCAGAAATCCCGCTTTCTCAATTTCCTGCCCCAGGAAGAGGTTCTCGGTGCCCGTATAGAAAGGCACGAGCTCGCGCTCCTGGTGCACGACGCCGATGTAGGGCGCCGCGGCCCTGGGAGAGGAGAAGCTGACTTCCTTCCCGTCGATCCGGATGGATCCGGAGCTCGGAGGGAAGACCCCCGCGAGAATTTTCACGAGGGTCGACTTGCCTGCGCCATTTTCCCCCACGAGCGCATGGATCTCGCCCGGGTGGAGGTCGAAATCGACATGGTCGAGGGCGCGCACACCAGGAAACTCCTTGGTGATGCCCTCGGCGATCAGGCTTATGGACATAGTCAGCCCCGCAGCGCTTTGAACTTCTTCATGAAGGCGGAAGCTCGAGCCGGATCGATGGGATTGAAGGTGTCGCCGTCGACCTTGAGGGAGGTGCCGACTATGAAGGCATCGCCGAGCGGGAACATCTTGTCGAGGTTCTCGAGGCAGGTTCCGGTCCCGATGACGACGGGAGTCTTGCCCGCAGCCGCATCGCGCGCCTGCTGGATCTCGTTCGTGTCGATCTCGCTGCCGGCGGTGCTCCCGGCGAGGCAGACCGCGTCGGCGAGGCCGAACTTGATCGCGCCGCGCGCGATGTCGTAGATGCTGCGATCCCCGAGGGGCGCGGTATGGCCGGAGACGTTGGCGAAGACGGCCGGCGCCGGATTGAACTCCGCGCGATAGCGCTGCAGCGCTCCGGCATTCGGAGTGACGAGACCCCAGTCGGAGGCGAAGACCCACGAGAGGAAGATGCGGACGAAGTTCGATTCGACGGCGGCGCCGAGGGAGATCGCGGCGACAGGGTCGGCCAGCACCGAGACGCCGAAGGGCTTGTTGAACTGTCCGGCGATGTCCGAGACGAGGCGGGCCATGACGGCGACCGTGTACTTGGATACGTCGGAGAGATAGGGGCGATCCCCCTCGTTGCTGAACATGAAACCATCGAACCCGGCTTCTGCGAGGCTATCGGCATCGCGGAAGGCGATATCGCGGATCTTCTTGAGGCCGCCCGCGGCTTCGTACATGGGAGTACCCGGCAACGCGGGGAAATGCACCATGCCGAATACCGGCTTTTTGTGCGGCACGATCTTTTCAAGCACCTTGAATGTCTCGCTCATCTTCTTAATCCTCCATCTCCAGGATAGTCTCGCAGGTCATCGTGTCAGACACGAGGACATTGATCAAACCAGCCCTTAAGGCCGCGTGCAGAACCTTGATCTTGTTGCGGCCGCCGCCGACGCCGACGCGGAGCGGCACCGCCATGAGCTTGTCCAGTGGAATGGACATCATGCGATTATTTACGTCGATCGAAAGCAGATTCCCCTCGGCATCGATGAAGCGGCCCAGGAGATCGCCCACGGCGCCCGACGCCTTGGCCGCGGGCAGGGCGCTTGCGTCCATGCGAAGCTGAGGGTAATTCCCCTGCTCCACCTCTCCGCCGAGGGAGAATACCGCGACATTCACCGAATCCCAGAGACGGGAGATCTCCTCGATGAGGGGTTCCTTCATGAGGGCTTTCCTCAGATCCTCGGAGCTGACCAGGGCGGGGCACGGCATGAGGTTGAATTCGCAATGGAGCGAAGCGGCGGCGGCGCTGACGAGCCTGTTCACCTCATAGGCGAGGCCGCCATAGCCCCAGCCGCCCATCAAGGGAGCGAGGGTGATGCCGGGCAGGGGATTGCCGGGATCGATGGCCTCCACGAATTCATGCATCGTGCTGCCCGGTCCGATGCCGAGAACCGATCCGGGAGAAAGCTCTCCCACTACATGCTCCCAGGCGGCTTTCCCGAGCAACTTTTTTAAGATGTCGCCGCTCGGCGAGGAAGGCGTGTTGACGAGCAAGGCTTCCTTTATCGGGAAGCGATCCTTTAGCCGGGCGTTCAAATCGCTGGATTTCTGATCGATATCGACGATCTTGACGGTGATGAGGCCCGCCTCGAGCGCCTCGTTCAGGATTCGAGAGACGGTGGGCACCGAAAGGCGGAGCGATTCAGCGATCGCCCTCTGCGACTGCCGTTTATAATAGTAGAGTTCGGCAACCTTGATCATCAAACCGTACTCGCGCATCGCATCTCCTGAAATTACTTGCTGAAATTTATTTCAGCTATTGAGAGCGTAAGCCCGGTTTTTGATGCTGTCAAGAAAAAAAGAGAAAAACTTTAGTCGACGGCGAACTGGAGACCTGCGCTTGAGGTCATGTTTTTGCAGCCCTCGCTCCAGGACTTGACAGGTATTTGATTCTTATGCATATTGTTCTTATGCGAACCATTCAACAAGCGCCACATAGCCGAGATCGAGCCGAATTAGGGTTCAAGGCCGCTTTCCTCATCAGGGAGATCAACGCCAGGCTCAACTCCATCATCGCATCGGAACTCGCGCAGACGGGACTGACTCTCCCGCAGATCATGCTCATCAAGTCCCTCGCCCATGGAAAGGAACTGACCATCACCGAACTCGCCGCGGAGCTTTCGACAGGAAAATCCACGGTTGTCGGCATCGTCGACCGCCTCGAGAAGGCTGGCCTCGTGGAGCGGCGCCGCGGCGGCGAAGATCGCAGGGAGGTTCACATTGGTTTTGCCCCAACCGCCAAAGAACGTTTGGCGGCCATCAAAACCACGATCGACGCGACTTTCTTGAAAACGTTCGAGTGCGTTCCCCTCGAAGATTTCTCACGTTTTCAGAGCACCCTGGAAGTCCTGCTGGAATCGATGGGAGCGACGGCTTCCGAAAACGCCCAAAAATGAGAGAGACGCCGCGAAAAGCGGCGCCAAAGGAAGGTAACATGCTTATATCGGCAATCGTCTTCATCACGCTCGCCATGGTTTTCTACACGACCGCCGTATGGTGGGAACGCAGTATGGGCATCCTGAAGGGGCGCCACGTGCTCCTTTTCTGGCTGGGCTTTGTCTGCGATACCACGGGAACGACCCTCATGGGGGAAA
>JAJTBU010000172.1 GCA_021286735.1 bacterium | reverse complement strand
CCGCGATTCGTCCCCATCGAGGAATTCTTCCTCGGCTACAAGAAGATGGACCTGAAGGACGGCGAGGTGATCCGCGCCGTCCTCATCCCGGCGGAGCGCCCGGACTCTCCCCTTCTCTTCTCCTTCGAAAAGATCGCCAAGCGCCGCAGGCTCGACATCGCGGCCGTGAACACGGCCCTGGCCTTCCGGATCGAGGGAGGATTCGCCCGCGGGGTCCGCCTGAGCGCGGGCGGCGTCGCCGCCGTGCCGACGCTGCTCAAGCGCGCCTCCGCAACCCTCGAGGGCGAGCGCGTCGACGGAAAGGACCCCGCCGCCCTCGCCCGGCTCGCGAGGAAGATCGCGGAGACCGCCGAGGCCGAGGTTAAGCCCATCGGCGACGTGCGCGGCTCGGCCGAGTACCGGAAGCGCATGACGGGCCGCCTCGTCCTCGCCCACTTCGTCCGCCTCTTCGCCGCGGACGGCATCGCCAAGGAGCTCTTCCCATGAAAGACCGCACCGCCGCCGCCCTGAACCTGCGGGGCGCCACGCGCTATATCGACGACCTGCCCGTGCCGGCCGACTGTCTCCAGGCCGCCGTCAAGCTCTCGGAGAGCGCCCGGGGACGTATCCTGGGCATCGACGCCTCGGCCGCCCTCGCCCTCGATCCCTCGGTCAGAGTGATCACCGCCGGTGACGTTCCCGGCATCAACCAGATCGGCTTCGCCGTGCCCGACGAGCCCCTCCTGCCGGAGCGCGAGTGGGAATACTGGGGCCAGCCCCTGGTCCTGGTGCTCGCCGCCACGCGCTCTCTGGCGCGAAAGGCGGCCGCCCTGGTCGAAGTCAGTGGCGAGCCCCTCCCCGCCGTCTTCGACGCCCGGGAAGCCGCCGCAGCGAGACAATTCATCTTCCCCGCGCAGACGATAAACTCGGGCGACGTCGAGGCGGCATTCGCCTCCTGCGCCTACGTCGTCTCCGGCCGCGTCGATTCGGGCGGCCAGGAGCACGTCTATCTGGAGACCCAGGGCGCCTACGCCGAGATCCGCGAGGGCGGCAAAGCCTTCGTCATCTCGAGCACCCAGGGCCCCACCGGCGTCCAGCGCGCCGTGGCCCAGGCCCTCGGCCTGCCCATGAGCGCGGTGGAAGTCGAAGCCCGGCGTCTGGGCGGCGCCTTCGGCGGCAAAGAGGACCAGGCGTCGACCTGGGGCGCCCTGGCGGCCCTCGGAGCCTGGGTTTCGGGCAAGCCGGTCAAGCTCTACCTGGACCGCCGCGTGCACATGAGGGCAACGGGCAAGCGCCACCCCTATTCCACCGATTTCAGGATCGGCGCCGACGCAGAGGGCCGCATCCTGGCCTTTGAGGCGACCTACTACCAGAATTCCGGATGCACCTGCGACCTGTCGCCCGCGATCATGGCCAGGACCGTCCTGCACGCCACCGGCGCCTACAAGGTGCCCAACGTCAAGGTGACGGGCTACATGTGCCGCACCAACCTTCCCTCCTTCACCGCCTTCAGGGGCTTCGGCGCCCCGCAGGCTTTCTTCGTGATCGAGGCCGCCATCGACGCCCTCGCGCGCGCCATGGGGGCGGATCGCGCTGTCCTGCAGCGGAAGAACCTCTACCGCGAGGGCGACGCCACCTACGTCGGCATGCCCATCGTCCGGGGCCGCGCCGAGGAAGCCTTCGACCGGCTCACGGAAAAGCTCGCGTGGAAGGAATACAGGGTGGACATCGACGCCTTCAACGCCTCCCATTCCATGGAGAAGAAGGGCGCGGCCATCCTGCCCATCTGTTTCGGCATCTCCTTCACCAAACGCTCGATGAACCAGGCGGGCGCCCTCGTCCACGTCTACCAGGACGGCTCTGTCCTGGTGTCCACGGGCGCCATCGAGATGGGCCAGCAGGTGTCCCGCAAGCTCGCCCGCGTGGCCGCGCGGACCCTCGGCTTGCCCGAGGCGCGCGTCGCGGTCGAGCGCACCACCACGCTGACGGTGGCCAACACCGTGCCCACCGCGGCCAGCACCGGCAGCGACCTGAACGGCATGGCGGCTTCCATCGCCTGCCGGAAAATCCGGGATCGCCTCATCGCAAAGGCAGCCGCAATGCTGGGCGAGCCGCCCGAGCGCGTCGGTATCGCGGAAGGCATCGTCACAGTAAGCGGCGCGCCCTCCCGCCTCGGCTGGGACGAGCTCGTCGCCGCGGCCAACCAGGACAGGATCGACCTCTCGGCCCACGGCTTCTACGCCACGCCGGGCCTCACCTATGACCCGGCGACCGGACGCGGCACGCCTTTCGCCTACTACGTCTACGGCGCGGCCTGCGTGACCGTCCGCCTCGACCTTCTCCGGGCGACCTACCGCCTCGAGTCGGCGACGATCGTGCACGACGCGGGGACGATCCTGGACGAGGCGGTCGACCGCGGGCAGATCGAGGGCGCCCTCGCCCAGGGCCTGGGCTGGACCCTCCTCGAGGATCTGCGCTTCGGCCCCGACGGCAGGCTCCTGGCTGACACGCTCTCGACCTACAAGCTGCCCGACCTCGACTTCATGCCCAAGGCGATGGACATCGAGTTCCTGCCGCCCATGGACAACCCCTCGGCGCCCTTCAATTCGAAGGCCGTGGGCGAGCCGCCCCTCCAGTACGGCATCGCCGCCTACTTCGCCCTGCTGGACGCCGTCAGGGCGGCCAAGCCCGACGCCGGAACCGTCTACGACGTGCCCTTCATCCCCGAGAAAGTCGAGGCCCTGCTCGACGGGAGGCGCCCATGCTGATAAAGGGAGCCCTTGCGGCCCTCCCCGGCGAGGAGGATTTCAGACGGGTCGATATCCTCGTCGCCGGCGAGAAGATCGCGCGCGTCGCCGAGGCGGGAAGCCTCGCCCCTGAGGCGATAGGAGGCGGGGAAATCCTCGACGCCGCGGGCCTCATGGTCTTTCCCGGGGCCGTCGATCCCCACGTGCACTTCGACGAGCCGGGCTTCACCCATCGCGAGGATTTCCTCCACGGCAGCTCCGAGGCCGCGCGCGGAGGCGTGACGACCGTGATCGACATGCCCTGCACCTCGCTGCCGCCGGTGACGCGGCTCGACGCCCTCAAAAACAAGCTGGCCGCCGTCTCGGGCAAGGCGGTGGTCGATTACGCCTTCTACGGCGGCGTGAACGGCCAGGACGGCCCCGAGGCGATCGAGGCGGCCATCGCCGAACTCGCGCCCGAGGTGGTCGGCTTCAAGTGCTACACGGTGTCCGGCATGGAGACCTTCGCTGCGGTGAGCCCCGAGCAGTTCGCGCTGGCCTACAGGACTTGCGCGGCAGCGGGCCGCCCCCTCCTCCTCCACGCCGAGGATCCGGGCGTGATCCGGGCGGCTCAGGCCGCCCTCTCCGAGGCGCGCGGCGCCGCGGCCCTCTCCTGGAAGGACTATTACGCCTCGCGGCCCATGGCGGCGGAGGTCGAAGCCTGCTCGGGCGCGCTGAGGCTGACGGGAGCCGACCCGCGATGGCTCCACGTCGTCCACGTCGGGACGGCGGCGGCCGCCGCCCTCGTCGCCGCCGCGGGCGCCACCTGCGAGACCTGCGCCCACTACCTCGCCTTCGACGAAGAGGACTTCGAGCGGCTCGGCGCCGCTCTCAAGACCGCGCCTCCCGTCAAGGAGCCGGCCCAGAAAGCCCTCCTCTGGAGGCAGCTCGCCGAGGGGACCATCGGCTTCGTCGCCTCGGACCACGCGGGCGCCCCCGGCTACGAAAAGTTCACCGGCGATCCGCTGACCGCCTACGGCGGAATTCCCGGAACGGGAACCCTCTTCCCCTACCTGCTCTCGGAGGGGCTCTTCGCGAAGCGGCTCACGCTCAGACGCTTCCTCGAAGCCAGCTCCGTGGCGGCCGCGGCCCGCTACGGGCTCTCGGGGGGCAAGGGATCGCTCGAGCCGGGCAAGGACGCCGACTTCGTCCTCGTCGACCCGGAGGCGACCACGACGGTCGAGCCGTCGGCGATGTACAGCAAAAGCGTGATAACGCCCTTCGCGGGGCTGCGGCTGGCGGGCAGGATCGCCGGCACCTTCGTGCGGGGAACCCGCGTCTACGCGACGCCCCGCCTCGCGGCGAGGGGCGTCGGGCCGGGCGCGCATGGCCGTATCCTCGCCGCGCCGGGCAGCGGGAAACACATCACCTGGGGGTATCGATGAGCAAGATAATGAAGACGACCTCCCTGACCTCCCTCCTTTCGAGGGCGGCGGGCGAGTACAGGGCCAAGCGCTCGATGTTCGACATTCCGGAAGTCCTGTTCCGGGAGATGTTCGAGCTCGAGGCGGAGAGCCCCGGCCTCGCGGTGATGTCCGGCAGGGCGAGCATCCCCGTCGGCCCAGCGGCGGGCCCGCATACCCAGATCGCCGGCAACATCCTGGCCGCCTACTTCGCCGGAGCGCGCGTCTTCGAGCTGAAGACCGTCCAGCAGAACGACCGGCTCGACATCGAAAAGCCCTGCATCGACGCGATGGACGAAGGACACAACGTCGAGTGGTCCACCGAGCTGACCCTGGAGGAGGCTCGCAGGGAGTACCTGAACGCGTGGATGGCGGTGAACCTCTTCGGCTGCCTCATGTCGCGCAAACCCGCCGATTTCTATTTCAACCTGTCCGTCGGCTACACCCTCGACGGTATCAAAAGCGAGAAGGTCGACGCCTTCATCGAGGGGATGCGGCGCCCCGAGGCGACCGCCTATTGGGCGCGCGCGATGGAGGAGCTCGAGGCTTTCGTCGCCGGCCAGGCATTCTCCGACGCCTTCGGCGAGTCGGCCGCGGAGAAGGCGCGCACCGTGGTCGCCCACATGCCCGTGCGGCCCGTCCATTCCGTCACCCTCTCCACGATGCACGGCTGCCCTCCCGCCGAGATCGAGAAGATCGGCCGCTACCTCATCGAGGAGAAGGGCTTCAACGCCTACATCAAGCTGAACCCCACCCTCCTCGGGTACGACGAGGCGAGAGCTATCCTCGACCGGCTCGGATGGGACGATATCGTCCTCAAACGGGAGAGCTTCGAGCACGACCTGCAGTTCGGGAACGCCCTGGCCCTGATCGCCTCGCTGGACGGGGCCGCGCAGGCCAAGGGCAGGCGCTTCGGCATCAAGCTCTCGAACACGCTGGCCAACGCGAATACCGGGACGGCGCTGCCCGGCGCCGAACGCTACATGTCGGGCAGGGCGCTCTTCCCGATCACGGTGCGGCTCGCCGCCAAGCTCGCGGAGGCCCTGCCCGAGCCGGGCATGAGTCTCTCCTACTGCGGCGGCGTCTCGGCGCTGAACGCGGCCGACCTGGTGTCGGCAGGCCTGGGTCCCCTCACCGTGGCCACGGACATCCTCAAGCCGGGCGGGTACCTGCGCCTGGCCCAGATCGCCAGGGAGGCGGTCGGGGCCCTGCCCATGCCGCTCTCCACGGGAGCCTCGGACGCCGGCGCGCTGCGTGCCCTGGCCGAGGCCGCCCTCGAGCGGCCCGAATACCGCAAGGGCTGGAAGGCCGGCACCGTGGCCATCGCGAAGAAACTGCCCCTCTACGACTGCTTCGCGGCGCCCTGCGTCGAAGCCTGCCCGGTCGGCCAGAAAGTGCCCTCCTACATCGCGAAGCTCGGCGGCGCCGGCTCCGGCGAGGGCGCGGCCGAATCCGCGCTCGCCGTCATCCTCTCCGACAATCCCCTCGCCCACATCACGGGCGTGCTCTGCGACCACGTCTGCCAGGAGCGCTGCTCCCGCCTGGACTACGAGGGCTCGGTGCGGATCAGGGACGCCAAGCTCACGGCCGCCAGGGCGGCGAGCCTGCCGGCCTCGCCCCTCCCCGCCCAGGGCGCCGTCCCCGGCGACTCGCCG
>JAJTBU010000171.1 GCA_021286735.1 bacterium | reverse complement strand
GGGCAGCAGTCGCTCGCCCTCGCCCATCAGCCGGGCGCGGTGGCAGGCGACGCGGGGACCCGGCGCCACCGCGATCAATCCCGGTTCCCCGGACTGGCAGTTCGCACCGGCCACGGGGCAGCGAGTGTGGAATCTGCAGCCATCGGGCGGATTCGCCGCCGAGGGCAGGGTTCCCGAAAGGATGATCCTGTTCGTTTCCCGCCTGGGATGATCCCGGGGGACCGACGAAAGCAGGGCTTGGGAATAGGGATGCAGAGGGCCCGCGAAGAACCGCTCCGTATCCGCCTCTTCCACGAGCTTGCCCAGATACATCACCGCGATCCGGTCGGTCACGGTGCGCACCACGGCCAGATCGTGGGAGATGAAGAGGTAGGTGAGCGAATACTCGGCCTGGAGGTCCTGGAGGAGGTTCAGGATCTGGGCCTGGATGCTCACGTCCAGGGCGCTTACCGGCTCGTCGGCCACGATGAAGCGGGGCTTCGTCACCAGAGCCCTGGCGATGACGATTCTCTGCCGCTGCCCTCCCGAAAACTCGCTGGGAAAGCGCCGCGCCGAACCCTCGGGGATTCCGCAGCGATCGAGGATCTTCCGGGCTTGGGCCGTCGCCTCGGCCCCGGAGGCCAGGCCGTGCACGATCAGGGGCTCCGCCACTATGTCCTGGGCGCGCATGCGGGGATTCAAGGAGCTGTATGGATCCTGGAAGATCATCTGCATCTCGCGCCGCATGCCCCGCAGCTCGGCGGGGGCGGCGGCGATCACGTCGCGGCCTCCGAAACGTATCGTTCCGCTCGTGGGCTGGACGAGGCGGAGGATGGAGCGTCCCGTGGTCGACTTGCCGCAGCCCGACTCCCCGACCAGGGCGTAGCTTTCCCCGGCCGCTATCGAGAAACTGACTCCGTCCACCGCCCTGATATCGGGCTTTCTCTCGCCGAAGAGCTGATGCCTGCCGCGGAAGTATGTCCGAAGGTTCTCTATCTCGACCAGCGCCGGGCTCATGACTCCCCTCCTGCGCCGGAAGCTCGGGCGTGGGTCTGGAAGGCGTTTCCGGCTCCCTGGAGCCAGCACGCCACCTCCTGGCCTGAGCCCAGGAAAGATCTGGACGGCCTCGCCCGGGAACAGATGTCCATCGCGCGACCGCATCGGGGATGGAAGGGGCAACCGGCGGGGCGGGATTCCAGTGAAGGAACCTGTCCCGGTATGGCGCGCAGCCTCGAAGGCGCCCTGTCCAGCGCCGGCCGCGCCTCCAACAGCGACTGGGTGTAGGGATGGGCCGGCGCGTCGAAAAGCCGTACCACCTCGCTGCGCTCCATGACCTGTCCTCCGTACATCACCATGACCTCGTCGGCGATCTCGGCGATGACGCCCAGGTTGTGCGAGATGAAAAGCACGGCTATCCCCCGCTCGCGCTGGAGTTTCGCGAGCAGCTCCAGTATCTGGGCTTGGATGGTCACGTCCAGGGCCGTGGTCGGCTCGTCCGCTATGAGCAGCTCCGGATCCGGGGCGAGGGCCATGGCGATCATCGCCCGCTGCCTCATCCCGCCCGAAAACTGGAAAGGGTACTCGTCGCAGGCCAAGTCTGGCCGCGGGATTCCCACGGTGGAGAGTAGCTCCACCGCCTTTTCCCTAGCCTGCCTGGGCTTCAGGCCCAGATGCTTGCGGACGCTCTCCGCTATCTGGTCCCCTATGGTATAGAGGGGATCGAAGGAGGTGAGGGGTTCCTGAAAGATCATGCCTATGCGGCGCCCCCGCACTCCCCGCATTTCGCGCTCCGAGAGCGCGCGGAGATTGCGGCCGTCCAGGAGCGCTTCGCCCGATTCGATTCGGCCCTTTCCGGGTAAAAGTCGCAGCAGACTCAGGGCGAGCATGGACTTGCCCGAGCCCGACTCGCCCACGACGCCGAGGACAGCCCCTCTCTCGAGAACGAAACTCACCTCGTCCACGGCGGGAAAAGTCCCATGGGCCGTATCGATCACGGTGCGCAGGTTCCGCACCTCGAGAAGGGGCTTTTTTGCCGCGTCGCTCATAGCGCGCCCTCCTCGGCCGGGTCGAAATAGTCCCGCAAAAAGTCGCCCGCTATGTTGATCGCCAGTATGATCGCCATGAGGACCAGGCCCGGGAAGACCACGATCCACCATGCGGCGAAAAAGGTCTGCTGGGCGTCGCTGAGTATCCCGCCGAGGCTGGGCGTCGGAGGCGGTACGCCCAGGCCGAGGAAGCTGAGCGTAGCCTCGGAGATGATCATCTGCCCCATGGTGAGGGTGGCGTTGACCAGGATGATGCCGACAGTCTGGGGAAGAATATGGCGGAAGAGAATCCTCTTTCCGCTGCAGCCGGTGGCGTGAGCCGCCTCGATGAAGCTGTACTGCTTGATCCTGAGCACCTCGCCCCGCACGAGCTTGGCGAAGGTGACCCAGCCCGTGAGGCCGAGCACCAGGGCTACGTTGACGAGGCCGGGCCCGATGGCCGCCACGACGGCTATCGCCAGGACGACGAAGGGCAGGGAGAGCAGTGCGTCCACTATCCGCATGATCACGCTGTCCAAAACGCCGCCCACATATCCCGCGACAAGGCCGAGGAAGACTCCCACCGCCGTGGCGATGAAGACTGCCAGAGAGGATACGGCCAGGGAAATTCGGATGGCCAGAAGGATCCGGGCCATCAGGTCCCGTCCCAATGCGTCGGTTCCCATGAAAGCGGGCAGAGCGGCCTGGCTACCGGGGAGGCTGTCGACTTTCAGGCTCGGCGGCATGAGGGAACTCATGAGGTTCTGCTTGAGAGGATCCGCGGGGTATACCGAGGCCAAGACGGCGGTCGCGACAGCCAGCGCCAGCACGGCGTGGGCTGCCAGCGCGAGGGGATGCCGCAGGAGGGTCGCGAAATACCGCCGCCTTTTCGGCGCGGCCGTCGGCTTCGTATCGATCAGTGCCATATCCGTACCCGCGGATCGACGAGGCCATAGGCCAGGTCGAGCATCATGCTGAAAGCCAGGATGAAGAGGGCGATGAAGAAGGTGGCGGCGATGACCACAGGGTAGTCGCGTCCATAGGCTGCCTGTGCCAGGAGCTGCCCCACTCCCGGCCAGCCGAATACCGATTCCACGACCACTGATCCTCCTATGACGAAGCGCATCTGCAAGGTCAGCTGGGTCAGCACCGGGATGGAGGCGTTCCTGAGCGCATGCTTGAACAGGACTATGCGCTCCTCCAAGCCCTTCGACCTGACCACCGTCACGAAGGGCTGCTGGAGCACTTCCAGCATGCTCGCCCTGGTGACCCTCACGATACCTGCCAGCAGGAAGATGGCTATGGAAATGCTGGGGAGGACCAGGTGGGCGAAGGTTCCATAGCCCGAGGGCGGCAGGATGGGGATCATCACGCCGAAGACGAAAATGAGGAGGAGGGCTATCCAGAAGACGGGCATGGCTTGCCCCATCATGCTCACCAGCACGGCGGCCGTGTCGGCGGCCTTGCCGCGCCTGACCGCCGCCAGCATGCCCAGGGGAATGCCGAGGATCGTGGCGATGGCCAGGGCGGTAAAGGCCAAGAGAAGGGTCGCCGGCAGCCGCTGCAACACCATCCGCAGGGCCGGCTGCCGGGTGCTGATCGAATCGCCGAACCTCAGGCGGGAAATCTGCGCCAGGAAGTCGCCGTATCGCAGCACGAGGGGCTTGTCGAAACCGAAAGCCGCCCTCAGCTCGGCCACTTCCTCCGCCGATGCCGTGGGAGAGGCCATCATCCGTATCGGGTCCCCCGACAAGTTGAGCACGAGAAACACCACCGAGACTATGACGATGATGGTGATGAGGCTCTCCATAGCCCTGCGCAGAAAAAACCTAAGCATGGTCGGCCACCTCGGAATGATCGGAAAAACAGGATATGAACATGCCCTTCTCGGTGTCGAAGAGTCCGCGGTCCGTGATGCGGAAGAAGGGGGCGACTTCCATACCCAGCCAGAACAGGAAGAAGAGCGGCTGTTTCCAGGCGGCTCCGCCCGAGCGCAGCCTACGCTCCAATTCTTCGATCCTGGCGGCGGTTTCGTCCAGAGGAAGGTCGGACATCAGCCCCGCCACGGGAAGGGGGAGTTCGGCGCTCACCTTGCCCTGCTCCACCAAAACGATGCCTCCCTGCAGCTCGATCACCCGGTTGGCCGCCTTGATCAGGTCGGATTTCCGTTTGCCCAGGGCGATGATATTGTGGTGGTCATGGGCCTGGCTGACCGCCAGAGCCCCCTCGCGCAGCCCGTAATTGCGCAAAAAGCCCTTGCCTATGAGTTCGTCGTGCCGCCTGTTGGCGCAGATGAGATAGGAAAGGTTCTCCTCCGAGCCGGAGAGATCCACGTCGCCGCCCCGGACCGGCAACTCCAGCTCGGCGAGCCGGGTGAAGCGGGTGGCCTCTTCCAGTTCTATCGCCCTGATGACGGCCGAGTCGCCGGCCCTGCCGGGGGGTAGATCTCGGTGGTCGCCTTCGCTGATCGGGGAACGGAGAATGGTCCGCGTCAGCCGAGGGGAGTAAGCGTGCCGGGGAGCGTGCGCTTCCTGCCGCTGGCTTTGATTCCCGAAGTCGGCCGCCGGCGCGCCGGAAGCGAAAACGCCTTCAAGATTCAAGGCTTCGGGAGAATCGAAGACGAGGATATCGGCGTAGGCGCCGGGGCGCAGGGCGCCGATCACTTCGCCGAGGCGGTAGTGCTCGGCCACGTTGCTCGAGACCATGCGCAGCGCGTCCTGCGCCGATATGCCCGCCGCGATCGCCAGCCTGACCTTCCGCAGCATGTAGGTTTCCCTCTTCATGTGGGTGATCAGGATGTCGTCGGTGACCAAACCGACCCTGGCAGTGGGCAGGCCTTCCCTGGGCAGAACCTCGACGAGGGTCTCCACTTCCCTGGCGATCGTGCCGTTCCGGAGCATCACGAAGATGCCCTTCCGGATTTTCTCCGCCACCTCGTCCTGTCTGCGCAGCTCGTGGTCCGAACTTAAGCCGCACGCGAGGCAGGCGTCGAGCTGGGCGCCCCGGATATGGAAGAGGTGTCCTTCCGGTGTCCTCCGGTTTTTGATTGCCTGGGAGAGAAGGGAAAAATCGCCGGGATTTCCCGTGCTGAGGGACTTCACGATCTCCCCGCCGTTGACTTCTGCGAGCCCCACCGTATCGGATTCCCGCAGGAAGGCGAGGGCCTCGTCCCGGCTGAGCGTGCTCAAGGTGCGCTGGATCTCGGGGAGGAAGGGCAGCTCCATCGGGGTCATGTACAGCACCTTGAGGCCTGTGCCGCGCATCGCTTCGATCATCTCCCGGATGCCCTGCTCGCCGGCGATCGCGCCGACCTCGTGGAAATCGGTGAAGATCGAGGTCACCCCGCAGCGGAGCGCCGCTTCGGCGAAATGCACAGGATCGGCCAGGGAGCTTTCCACGTGGATGTGCCCTTCGACGAAGCCGGGACTGAGGAACTTGCCGGAGACGTCGATCACCTCAGCCTCGAAGGCGCAGGGCTCCTGGGTGATCCTGGCTATGAGGCGGCCCTTTATCCAGATATCGCCGGCGAGCGTTTCCCCCGTGAAGACATTGAGATAGCTGCCTCCCCTGAGGATCAGGTCGGGCGGCTCCAAGCCTAGAGCCGCCCGACCCGTCGCGAAGCGCTCGCCGTCGCCGGGGAAAAAATCTCGGTACATCCCGGCGTCGGCCTTAGCGGTCTCAGCGCAGTTTGGCATCGTACACGTAGAGGAATTCGTCGGATCGAGGCTTCCAGTCCAGGCGGCTCGAAAGTCCGTAGAGCACGGGCTGCTTGTATAGGAAGATCGCCGGGGCGGCTTCGTTGATCAGCTTTCCCGCTTGGGCGTACAGGCTCTTGCGCT
>JAJTBU010000170.1 GCA_021286735.1 bacterium | reverse complement strand
GAGCCGAGGGGCAGCTCGACCAGGCCGGTGTTCCGCACCTTGCCGACGAAGGAGAAGACCTTGGTGCCGGTGCTGGTCGGCGTGCCGAAGCCGGCGAAGTACTCGCTGCCGCGGGCGACGATCAGGGGCACGTTGCACCAGGTCTCGACGTTGCTGATGGTGGTCGGCCGGCCGTACAGGCCTTTCTGGGCGGGGAAGGGCGGGCGCGGAGAGGGGCGTCCCGCCTTGCCCTCGATCGAGGCGATCAGGGCCGTCTCCTCGCCGCAGACGAAGGCGCCCGCGCCGGTGACGATAGAAAGGTCGAAGCTGAACTTGGTGCCGAGGATGTTCCTGCCGAGGAGGCCCGCGGCCCGCGCCTGCTCCAGGGCCTTCTCGAGCCGCTTCACCGCGAGGGGGTATTCGGCGCGGACATAGACGATGCCCTTCGTCGCGCCCATCGCGTAGGCGCCGATGATGATGCCCTCGACGAGCATGTGGGGGTCGGACTCGATCTCGTTGCGGTTCATGTAGGCGCCAGGGTCGCCCTCGTCGGCGTTGCAGATGACGTAGGCCTCGCCGGGGTTGGCGAGGACATTGTCGCGCATGATCCGCCACTTCTTCCAGGCCGGGAAGCCCGCGCCGCCGCGGCCGCGCAGGCCTGAAGCCTTCATTTCCTCGATGATCGCGTCGGGCGACATGGTGGTGAGCGCCTTGACGAGGCCGCCGTAGCCGCCGACGCCGATGTACTCCTCGATCTTCTCGGGATCGATGAGCCCGCTGTCGCGCAGGACGAGCTTCTCCTGTCCCTTGAAGAAGGCGAGCTCCTTCCAGCTGGGCAGGAAGGGGTAGTCGGCGCCGAAGCTGACATTGTGGGTCCTGAAGTCCCAGGACTCGATCTTCGCCTCGGCGAGCTTGGCGATTTTATCGAAGGATTCGTCGTCCGCCAGTCCCTTCGCGAGGGCTCCGGCCTTGGCCGCCTTGACGTCGGCGAAGAGGAGGAGGGGCTTGCCCGGCCTGTAGGCCATGACGACGGGCTCGGCGGCGCAGAAGCCGAAGCAGCCGACGCGGCGCACCTTGACGGGCTGCCCGCCCGATTTGGCGCCCTCGGCGAGGGCCGCGTACACTTCCTCGGCGCCGTTGCCGACGCCGCAGGTGCCCACGCCGACCGAGATCCATGGCGTGCCGTTGACGAGGTGGGAGAGGCCTTCGTTGCGCAGCGATCCGAGATCGGTGTTGGCGTTCACTTGGCGCCTCCTTTCCTCATCTTCTCGAGCAGGGTGACGAGCTTGCCTATCGTCATGCGCGACTTGACCTCCCCGTCGATCTGGACGACCGGGGCGAGGGCGCACTGGCCGAAGCAGGCCACCGTGCGGATCGAAGCGAAGCCGTCGAGGCTCGTGGCCGAGTTTTCCTCCTCTTCCTTGAATCCCTTGATGCCCATGCGGGCGAGGGCCTCGTTGAGGAGGGCGAGGGAGCCGCGGGTGTGGCAGGCGGTGCCGCGGCAGACCACGATGGAATGCTTGCCCTGGGGCTTGAGGTTGAAGAACGAGTAGAAGGTCGCCATCGAGTAGACTTGCGAAGGCGGCACTTTCAGCTGCTCCGCGATGTTTCGCATCGCTTCTTCCGATAGATAGTGTTTGGGATCGCTTTCCTGGACCTGCTCGAGGATCTTGAGCAGGGAGCCCGGCGTTCCGGCGTTCGCGCGCACGATGCTTTCGACGTCGGAACCAGATTGCCTCGCGGTGATCGATGGCATAGCGCCTCCTTGCCGATCGGACCGATGCACAATCGTATGCCCAGCGGTGGTTCTTTTTTCCAGTATGCACCGCTCGCGCGAGATGTCAAGAAAAATATATCGATAAAATGAGAAAAATATCTAAAAAAGTTGAAAAACGATAAATAGTGTAATCTATAAGATAAAATAATATCGAAAAAGCGTCATCAAAAATTGTTGCGCAATGCGACTTTTTGTTGAATACTGTAGCCGATGGATCGACAAGACAAAAATGAAAGCAGCGACGAGGCTGGCGGCATCTTTCCCTGTCTCTGGCCTTCGAAATTCTATTCGACGAAAGTGGATCTCCTGGCCAAGCGGCTCAAGAAAATCTTCGAATCCCTGCCGCATCTCGGCTACCTCGGCCCGAGCGAGCTCAAGGACTACGCCTACTACGAGCGCCTGATCATCCAAGCCCTCTTCGACATCGACGAAAAGGCGCGCACGGGAGCGATCCAGCCCCTCGACACGCGGGACTACCCCAAGATAGTGCGGTACCCCGGCGGCGTCGCCAAGGTGGCCATGTACATCGGTTCCTTCGACCCCTTCCAGCTCACCCATTTGACGATCGCCCTGCGGATGCTCGCCTCGCCCGCCAACCATTCGGACATCGTCATCATCGTTCCGGAGGGCTCCGCCAATCCCGACAAGCCGCGAAAGACGGACTACCCCTTCCGCTTCCAGATCGCCCGCATGCAGCTGGCGAACCTTTTCGAGCCCTTCATCCTCCCCCTGGACCTCGGCGCCAACGCGGACACGATCGAGATCGTGCGGCGATTCATCGCCATGCACACCGGCATGCGCCTGGAACTCACCCACCTCATCGGCTCGGACGTCCTGCCCATCGCCGCGAAATTCATCGAGGAGGACCTCGTGATCTGGCGCAAGCAGGCGGTCGTCTCCGGCGTCGATTTCGCCCACGCCGTGCACGTCAACAGAAGGGAGGCGAGGGGAAGCCTCGCCCCCTATCTGGCGCGGATCAGGGCCCAGGGCAGCCCCGTCCACCTGGACCGCTGCGTCGTCGGCACGCCATCGAGCACCGATTTCAGGGAGCGGCGCGCCATAACCCTCGTCCTGCCTACAGAGAGCATCCGCGACAAGCTGGAGATCGTGTTCCGCTACAACATGAACCAGACCTGGTCGCCTCGCTGAGACCGCCGGCGGCCGGGGAGGGCGGTGGCGAAAGCGCGCGCCTTCCGGCGGCCGATTTACTAAAGTGATTCCCGATAGTATCCTTTGAAGACCAAACCGAAGAATGGAGCGATCACGCATGAACATGATTTTTCTCGGCCCGCCGGGGGCCGGCAAGGGCACTTTGGCGGCGATGGCCTCTAAGAGCATGGGCGTACCCCACATCTCCACCGGGGACCTTTTCCGCGCGGCGATAAAAAACGAGACGGAGCTGGGCAAGAAAGTGAAGGATATCCTGGCCGAGGGGCGGCTCGTGCCGGACGACCTGACGGTCGCCCTGGTGAGGGAAAGGCTCTCCCTCGCCGACGCCGCCGTGGGCTGGATCCTCGACGGCTTTCCCCGCACCATCGGCCAGGCTGAAGCCCTGGAGGCGATCGCCGCGGTGAACCTCGTCGTCAATTTCGACGTGCCGGACGAGAAGATCCTCTTCCGGCTCACGGGGCGCAGGGTCTGCAAGGCCTGCGGCAAGGTCTACCACGTTGTGACGATGCCTTCCAAGGCCGAGGGCGTCTGCGACGCCTGCGGCGGCGAGCTCTATGTCAGGCCGGACGACAGGGAGGAAGCCATAAAGACCCGCCTCTCGGCGTACCGCGAGCAGACCGCCCCCCTCATCGACTGGTACGGCGGGCGCGGAAGCCTGGCGACCATCGACGGCTCGGGCACGCCCGAGGCTGTCTACCGGGAGTTCGCCCGGATCGCCGGAGTCTGAAGCGGGCGAAGGATGGGCCGAGTTTCCATACACGTGATAGCGATAATCCTCGCGGCGGCCTTCTGCGCGAGCGGCGCCGCCGCCGCGCAGGGGCTCGAGCAGGCGTCGCCGGCGAACCAGGCGAGCGCCACGGCGCAGGCGCCTGCCGCCAAGCCGGCAATCGCCCCCGGCCTCTGGGAAGGCTCCATTTCGCTCCGGCAGAGCGGCGGCGCCTCGGGCGTCCTCTCCTCGGGAATCCGCCTAAAGATTCTCTCGGCGGGGGCGGGCGCCCTCATGGACATCCCCGAGCAGTCGATGTTCGGATACCCGCTGGACAGCGTGTCCTGGACCGAGGGGCGGCTGCGCTTCACGCTCGACGCGCTCGGTCCGGACGAGGAGCTCTCCTGCGACGGCTTCTTCGTCGCCTCGGCCGAGCCCGTGGCCTTCGGCGGCGCCAAGCGCCCCGCCTCGGCTTCCATGCCCGGCGGGGCGATCGTCGGCACCGCCCGCTCGGCGTCATGGAAAGGCAGTTTCGTGGTCTCGAAGGCGGAGGAGCGGCGCCGGCCGGGCGAGTCCGCCCTGGCGGTGCCGATCGGTGGAGGGATCCTGCCTGGCACCCTCCTGAGGCCGACCTCCCTCAGGGGGCAGGCGCCCCTCGTCCTCCTCCTCGCCGGGGCGGGGACGACCGACAGGAACGGCAACAATTACAACGTTCCGGGGCGCTCGGACAGCCTGGCCCAGCTCGCCGAGGGGCTCGCCGCCAAGGGCGTCGCCTCCTTCAGGTACGACAAGCGCGGCTCGGGCGAAGCCTACGCCCTCGAGCGGGGCGCCGCGACGAGCCTGACGGTCCACATCGAGGACGCGGCCCTTGTTCTGCGGACTCTCGCCGGCATGGAGGGCTTTTCGCGGATCGTCGTGGCGGGCATGAACGAGGGCGCGTGGATCGGGGCCGCGGCCATGGGCGAAGCCGCCGGCGAGGGCGTTTCCGTGGACGGGCTCGCCGTCCTCGACGCTTCAGGCGCGCCGCCGGCCGAGGAGTTGCGCGCGTCCTTCGCCGATCTCGACGATAAGACGAGGATAGAGGCCGAGACTATCGTGGAGGCCCTCCTCGCGAAAAAGCCCTTCGACGAGCCTTCGGCCGCGCTGGCCGATTTTTTCGCCCCCTCGCGCCGCGACTGGCTCGCGAGCTGGCTGGCCTTCGATCCGGCCGCCGGGTTCGCGAAAGTGCCGGCGCCGATACTCTTCGTCCGCGGCGGCGCTGATCTCCAGGTGCCGCGCGAGGCTTTCGAACGGCTCCTCGCGGCCAGGCCGGCCGCCGCCGCCAGGCTCATCCCCTCGATGAACTACGGGCTCAAGCAGGTGTCGACCGAGGAGGAGAACTACGAGGCCTTCACCAACCCGAAGTTTCCAGTTTCCCCGGCCCTCGTCGACCTCCTGGCGGCCTTCGTGAAGGCCAAGCCCATGCCGGCGGGGTCGGAACCCTACGCGCCGGTCAGCGGCCCGCCAGGAGCGGCGAGGTGAGCATCGACCGCAGCGCGAGCGCGTCCGCCTCGATCCCGCCGACGACGTAGACATCCCCCTCGAGCGTCAGCGGCGCCGACGCGACGTCCAGGGCCGCGCCGAAGAGCTTCCGAGCGGCGGCCGTCCACAGGAAGCGCACGACGGGCTTGAATGCCCGGGCGCTGGCCTCGTCCTTCATGAAGATGCGCACCTCGAGCAGGTAGCGTGCCGCCGGCGATATGCCGGCCGCGGACGATGCGCCGCCCGCGGCAGGGGGAACCATGGTCCCCGACAGGACGATCGCGCTGATGGGAAGATTCAGGGCCTCCAGGGGCATCGATCCCGCGAGGAAGGCCGAAGGCTCGTTCGCGGCGATGAAGACGTCGGAGGAGGCCAGCGGAGCCGCCCGCCGCGGATACGCCGCCACGGCGCCCGCGGCGTAGGACGCCTTCTCGTTCGACGCGTGGATGACCCCCGGCTGGAGGGTCCTGATGTAGAGGGGATACTTGTCGGAACGGTAGCTGCCGTCCTGTTCCCGCGTCCAGGCGTCGTCGGCGGCGAGCGCCAGCCTGACCGAGAGGACGGGGAAGTCGCCGATGAAGACCGCTTCCACGGAGGGGCGTTTCGCGCCTATTCCCCCTATGCCAGCGCCGAAGGTCCTCGTCCTGGCGAAAAAGCTCTTCAAGGTCGCCGGCGATATCGTCGCCGGGCCGGGC
>JAJTBU010000169.1 GCA_021286735.1 bacterium | reverse complement strand
TGGTATTTTAGTCAATGGAGTTCCAGGGTGCTAAAATTCGCGGATGAGGCGACGATCATCGTCGCATCGGGCAAGGGCGGCGATGGCTGCATCGCGTTCAGGCGCGAGAAATACGTGCCCCTCGGGGGGCCGGCCGGCGGCGACGGCGGCAAGGGCGGCGACGTCATATTCGTCGTCAAGAACAACGTCCGGACGCTCTCCTACCTTCGCTTCAGACAGACCTTCAAGGCGCAGAACGGCATCCCCGGCATGGGGCGCAACATGCACGGCAAGGACGGCGAGGACGTCGTCATCCCCGTGCCGCCCGGCACCATCATCAAGGACTACGACACGGGCGAGGTGATCGCCGACCTTGGCACCTCCTCGGGCGGCCTCGCCGTCAAGGAAGGCGACAGCTGGACCTTCCTCAAGGGAGGGAAGGGCGGCTGGGGCAACACGCACTTCAAGAACTCGGTGAACCAAGCGCCAAAGATCGCCATGCCCGGCCAGCCCGGCCACGAGAAAAAACTCCGCGTCGAGCTGAGCCTGATCGCCGACATCGGGCTCGTCGGCTTCCCCAACGCGGGGAAATCGAGCCTCCTGGACGCCTTCACCAACGCCCGGCCCAAGATCGCGCCCTATCCCTTCACGACGAAGATCCCCAACCTCGGCGTGCTCTCCCTCCATGAGCGGGACATCATCCTCGCCGACATACCGGGCATCATCGAAGGCGCGCACGAGGGCGCCGGCCTGGGCATCCGCTTCCTCAAGCACATCGCCCGCACCGCCTGCCTGGCCTTCCTGATCGACCTGTCGGACGACAACTGGCTCGGCGCCTTCGACATACTCGCCGCCGAGCTCAGCTCCTTCTCGGCCCTTCTCGCCGAGAAGCCGCGGATCATCGTCGGCACCAAGCTCGACCTGCCCGAGGCCGCCGAGCGTTTCGCCCAGTTCAAGGAGCGCTTCCCGGGCGAGAAAGTCTTCGGAATATCTGTCTTCAGCGGCGAGGGGCTCGACGCGCTCAAGGAAGCCCTCTTCGCCCAGGTGACGGAGTACGAGCGCGCCCTCGAATCAGCCCCGGCGGCCGACGCCGACGCCTTCTTCGACACGAGCGAGTTCGACGGCGCCGAAGACGGCGAGGAAGCCGGCGGGGGCGGACAGCCTTGAAGACCGCGATCTTCGGGGGGACCTTCAACCCGATCCATCTCGGCCACCTGGCGATCGCGGACGAGGTGCTGGCCCAGACCGACTGCGACCGCGTTCTCTTCGTGCCCGCCAACATCCCCCCGCACAAGGAAGTCGACGACCCAGGCGCGCGGCATCGCCTCGCGATGATCCAGGCGAGCATCGCTGGCGACCCACGTTTCCTGGCGAGCGACTGCGAGATATCCCGGGCGGGGGTTTCCTACACGATCGACACGATCCGATACCTCGTCGGCCGCGGCCTCGTCGAGCCGAAGCCATCCCTCATCGTCGGGGACGACCTCCTGCAGGGCTTCGGCGGCTGGAAGGAGAGCGCAGCCCTCCTGGAGGAATGCTCGCTCATCGTCGTGCACCGCCAATACAAGGAATGCGTGCCCTTCGCCGCGCCCCATCGCTATCTCGCCAATCTCCGCATCCCCATCTCTTCCACCCTCGTGCGGGAGCGCGCGCGCGCGGGCGGCGCCTGGCGCTACCTCGTGCCCGCCGAAGCGCGCGCGATAATCCAGGAACAAAGGCTGTATGGATATCGCCCGGACTGAGGCCTTCGTCGTCGAAGCGCTCGGCCGATGGTGCAAGCCGTCGCGCGCCGAGCATTCGCGGTCGGTGGCGGCGATGGCCGCCGGACTCTGCGAGCGGTTCGGCCTCGATTCGGAACTCGGCCGCCTCGCGGGGCTCGCCCACGATATAGCCAAGGACAGGCCGCTGTCCGAGCAGTGGGAGGAGGCGCGGGCCGCGGCGGCCATGCCCGGGCTCGGCGCCGTCGCGCTCGCGGTGTCGCGGATCGAGGCGGAGCCGGCCTTCGCCGACAAGATCATCCACGGCCCCGCGGCCGCGGCGATCCTCGGCCGAGAATTCGGCCGCCGGGAGTTCGGCCGCCATGCAATCGGCCGCCGCGAATTCGATCCCTTCGAGGCCGACATCCTCGAGGCCGTGGCCTACCACTCTTCGGCCGCCATCGAAATGCGGCCGCTCGCCAAGATCGTCTTCATCGCCGACAAAATCGAGCCCCGGCGCCCCTACCTGACGGACGCCGACCGCGCGGCCGCCGCCGCCCTCGGCCTCGACGACCTCCTCATCCACGCCCTGTGGCTCTCCATTTCCTGGCTGCGCCGGAACGGCCGCGCTATTGCCCAAAGCACCCTCGACCTATACAATGCCCTCACTGTGAGAGACGCGGCCAAATGAGAAAACTTACCTTCGACAAGAGCCATATCGTCCTGTGGATCATCCTCGCGCTCTTCGCGGCAGCCGTCATCGCGGGCGCGGTCGCGCTCAAGGCCGAAAGCCTCTCGACGCAGCTCAAGACCGACAGGCCCATCAACGTCCTCCTCATCTTCGAGCAGGATGGAAAGCCTGTTTCGACCCAGCTTCTCATGTTCTACGCTTCGCGCTCCAAGGCGGCGCTCCTGGACATCCCGGCGAACACGGCCGTCATACTCAAGACGATCAAGCGGATGGACCGCATCGACTATACGTATAGGGCCGGAAACCCGAAGAACTTCCTGACCGAGGTGGCGAGCTACCTCGACATTTCCCTGAACGGCTATTTGCTTTTCGACGAAAAGAGCCTCGCGAGGACGGTCGATCTCCTCGACGGCCTCCCGCTCTTCATCCCGACGATGATCGTGCAGGAAGGCCCGCCGCCGGTGAGGCTTCCCGGCGGCGCCGTGACCCTGGACGGCGAAAAGGTGCTCCAGTACTTGCGCTACCGCGAAGAGAGCGAGAGCGAGGCCGACGCCCTCGTCCGCCGGCAGAAGCTGGCCATCGCCCTCCTTAAAAAGCTCTCCGAAAAATCCCGCTACTTCGGCGACAAGGCCGCCTCGTCGGCCCTGGTCGGGGGCATGGGGAGCAATTTTGGCGCAGACGCCCGAAAACTCCTCCTCCGAGAGGTGGCCAAGCTCGACGCCGACACGATCCTCCTGCAGAAGATCACGGGCATGTACAGGAACGTGGAGGGGCAGAGCCTCTTCTTTCCCTTCTACGACGGGGAGCTGGCAAGGGACATGCTGAAGCAGACCCTGAACGCCATGAGCACCTCGACGGTGTCCTCGAACTCGAGCAAGATCTATACGGTGGAGATCCTCAACGGCACGGTCGAAAAGGGCCTCGCCGCGAGGACTTCCGAGATATTCGGAAGTTTCGGCTACGATGTCGTCGCCGTCGGCAACGCGGCTGCGCTCGATTACGAAAAGACGGTGCTCATCGACCGCTTCGGCGACAAGGAAGCGCTCGGCACGATCGGCGGGGTGATAAAGTGTTCGAATTTTGCCGATGCGGCCACCTACAAGGGCTCCATCAAGGCTGATTATACGATTATCCTGGGAAAGGACTTTAACGGGAGGGTGTGTGTCCGATAGCAAATCAGTGGCGTTCTCGATCGCCTCGATATTGGCAGAGCACAAGGCGGGCGACGTCGTCGTCATGGATCTCCGCGGGATCGCCGGATGGACGGATTTCTTCGTGGTGGGAACCTGCACGTCCAGCGCCCACCTCAGGGGGCTGTCGCGATTCATCGACGAGTTTCTCGCGGTCGAGCAGATAAGGCCGCTCAACCGGCCGACAGCCAACGAGGACGAGAGCTGGCTTCTCCAGGATCTGGGGGATGTCATCGTCCATCTCATGAACGCCGAGGCGCGGGATTTCTACGAGCTCGAGAAGCTCTGGTTCAAGGCGTCCGTCATCAAGGTCGAGGCGCCACAAGCGCCCGGCCCCCAGCCGGAGGCGAAATAGCCGACAATCGGTCTACCCGCCGGGCCGCGAGGCCCCGCGCCTCAAATAAAAAAGGCTGCCACAAGGGCAGCCTTTTTTCGCGCCGAGCGGGTATCCGGCCGGCGGTCACTCGTCGAGGTCGTCGTATTCGACGTCGTCGTCGTAGCCCAGGTCGTCGTCGTCGTCAAAGTCGTCATCGTCGTCGAAATCGTCGTCGTCGTCGAAGTCCTCGTCGTCGTCGTCGAAATCGTCGTCGAGGTCGTCATCGTCGAGATCGTCGTCCTCGTCGTCGAAGTCCTCATAGTCATCGTCGTAGCTGTCGTCGAAATGCACCGGCGAGCGGAGGATAAAGCCCGCTTTCTCCATGGAGCCTTTCCCTGCTATCGTCACTAGTTCACATTCGGATTCGGTCGATACGGATGCGCTATAAATGGGGGTCATCGCGGTATCCTCCATCATAAAAAATCAATAAGAGCCAAAGACCTGCGTACTATGCTTGCATTGAAGCCGAACGTCAAGCCGTGCATGTAATGGTCAGGCAACGAAAATCTAAAGAGCATATCGGAATATGTCAACTATATTGTTGCTTTTTTCGGCAAAAAACGGAGGGCGCGGCCGAGCGGCCCGGATTTCTTTGACAAAGGCTCAAGAGAAGGCTACAGTCCTTTGGCATGAAGGGAGAAATCCGCGTCGAGGCGGCCGCAAAGATCAACATCGGCCTCGAGGTCGGCGAACCGCGGCCCGATGGCTACCATCCCATCCTGGGCATTTTCCAATCCGTCGGCATCGCGGATGAGCTCCGCGTCGAGGCATCCGAAGGCGAGGGCATCGGCGTCGAAGGGCGATTCGACTGCGCCGCCGAATCGACCACCATCTACAAGGCGACCAGACTTTTCCTGGAGACGACGGGTGAAAGGAAGAGCCTCCGCTTTTCCGTGGAAAAGAGGATCCCCGTAATGGCGGGGCTCGGCGGGGGATCGGCGGACGCCGCCGCCGCGATCGTGGCCCTCGATCGGCTGCTCGAAACGGATTTGAGCCCGGCGTCCATGAGGGAGATCGGCAGCGGCGTCGGCGCCGACGTGCCCTTCTTCATCCCCGGAGGGGCCGCGGTCGTCTCGGGGCTCGGCGAGATAGTGCAACCGATCGCGCCGCGCCTCGACCTGGGCATCATCCTGGCCATGCCGCCTTTCGGCGTTTCGACGAAGTGGGCATACGCCGAGCTCGACGGCTTTCGCCGAAGGAGGGGGGATTCCCCCCGCGGCGGGCCGGCGCCCCGAGTCTCCGGCGCCGACGATGCCTCGCTCGCCTCCATGTTCCGCGGCCGGGTCGCGGATTGGACCTTCGCCAACTCGTTCGAGCCGATGCTGAGGGAGAAATATCCGCTCTATGGCGACTTGGCCGAACTTCTCGGGAGGGAAGGGGCGCAGTACTCCGCCATCACCGGCTCGGGCGCCTGCATGTACGGGGTATTCCCCTCCTTCGAGGCGGCGCAGGCCGCCCGCGAAAGGCTCGAAGCCGCGCGGCGCTCGCCCGGAGGGCTAAAAACCTTATCTGGCATGGTGTTGCTCGCCGTCAAACCGCTTGAAACAAGTATCTTTCTGCGTTAAAATCAGGCTATGTAACTGCGTACACAAAAGGAGCGTCCTTACTATGGAAATTACGGACATCCGAATCCGCAAAGTTCCGACTGAGGGCAAGTTGAAGGCGTACGTCACGGTCACCTTCGATGAATGCTTCGTGGTGCACAATGTAAAGATCATCGAGGGGAAGAACGGCGTTTTCATCGCGATGCCCAGCAGGCGGACCAATACGGGCGAGTACAAGGATATCGCCCATCCGATTTGTCCGGATTTCCGAACGCGCCTCCAGGAGCGCATTCTCGCTGCGTACGAGTCGAGCGCTGGAAACGACGAGAGTGTACCCGACTTCGATTGATCCCACGCCACCGAAGGTGGTACTCACTACTCC
>JAJTBU010000168.1 GCA_021286735.1 bacterium | reverse complement strand
TCCTCTGCTCGGGCATATTCCGCGCGGTCGAATCGACGAGCAAGGTGCTGTTTTGCGCCGCCGCGATGCTGGCGCTCGACTGGAGGCTCGCGCTCTTCTCCCTCGTCTCGCTGCCCTTCATGCTCTACATTTTCTCGCGCACCCAGAGCACGATCTACGACAAGGTCAAGCGCAACGAGGAGGCGATCTCGCGCATCAACGAGCAGCTCGAGATGAGCTTCTCCGGCGCTCGCATCATCAAGGCCTTCGCCAGCGAGGCGAAGTACGAGCGCTTCTTCCGCGAGGCGCTCTCGCGGCGTTATGCGACCGAGATGGACGTGGTGAAGCTCGACACGATGCTCAACCTGATCTACCAGAACATCGACTACGTCGCCCAGATAGCGCTCATCTTCGCCGGCGGGATCATGGCGGTGCGGGGCCGCATAACGATCGGCACCTTCTACGCCTTCTACAACTACCTCAATCTCCTCATCTACCCCATTCTGGACATCCCGCAGCTCTTCATCTTCGGCAAGCGCGCCTTCGTGAACATCGACCGCCTGGAGGAGCTTTCGGGCTTTCCCGCCGCGCCCGCCGCGGCGGCGCCGCGCGCCGTCGCGGGGTTCGAGGCGATAGAGGCCGACGCGGTCTCGTTCCGCTACGGCGGCCGCGAGCGGGATGCCGTGGCGGGCGTCTCGTTCAGGCTGGAGCGCGGTGAGCGCCTCCTCGTCATCGGCCCGGTGGGTTGCGGCAAGACGACGCTCGTGAAGATGATCGCCGGGCTCCTCCCCGCCCGGGAGGGCGCCGTCCGCGTGGACGGCGAGCCCCTCGGGCGGCTGTCCGCGGGCGACTGGACCGGCCTCGTCGGCTATGTGCCGCAGGAGGCCCTCCTCTTTTCCGGGACGATCGAGGAGAATGTGGCCCTCGGCTCGCCGGGAGGGACGCCCGCGCTTCCGCCCGAAAAATTCTGGGACTGCGCCGCGGCGGCGCAGATCGAAGGCGAGGTCCGCGCCTTTCCGCTCAAGGAAAAGACGCCGCTGGGCCAGCGCGGCGTGAGCGTCTCGGGCGGGCAGAAGCAGCGCATCGCCATCGCCCGAGCCCTCGCCCGCGAGCCGCGGCTCCTCCTCCTCGACGACATGACCGCGAGCCTGGACACCAGGAACGAGGAACTGCTCTGGCGCGCCCTCGAGGGGCGGGACGTGACGATCATCGCGGTGTCCCACCGGCTCTCGAGCCTCCAGTATGTGGACAAGGTGCTCTTCCTGCGCGGCGGCGAAGCCGCCGGCTTCGGGCGCCACGAGGAACTCCTCGCGTCCAACCAGGCCTACCGCGATTTCGTGGCCGGCCACCTGAGGCTCGGCGCCTCCGCCTAGTAGGTCGACCAGGCTACGGCGACCCCGTAGGCGTCGCCGCCCTCCGAAAGGGCGAGCTTCACCTCGTCGGCGCCGGCGGGCGGGACGAGGCTCAGCCTGAAAACGCCGTCGGAGCCCTTTTCCATGGGGAACTGCCGCCCCGCCGCGATGAGCATCGCGGCGGGGGCGCCCGGCGCGCGATAGGCGAAGGAGGCCTTCTCTCCCCGGCGCACCGAGCGCTGGTAGCGGGCGTAGAAGCGCGGGAATCCGCCGATGTCGGCGACTGCGTCGTTGTCGGCCAGGAAAGTCATGACTTTGTTCAGCCTGCCCGAGCTGTCGCCCGCGCGGGCGGCGTAGCATTCCACCCGATGGACGCCGATATCGCGCATCGCGAGGAGGAGTGTCCAGCCTTCGGGCGAGCGGCGCTGCAGCATGGCCGCCTGGGGGATCTCGATCCCCGAGGGGCCGAAGACCGCGGCGTCGAGGATCAGCCCCGGACCTCCGGCGTCGATGTCGAGCGCGTAGCGTCCGTGCGCCGCGTTCTTCCAGGCGAGCCCGACTGGGGCGCGCAGCCCGAGGGCGAAGTAGGCGCTCTCCAGGTCGGGCGAGGCGAGGAATCCGGCGGCGCCGACGGGGTTTCGCAGCAGCTGGTATTCCGCTTCCTTGGGATAGCGCGTGAAGATGCTCGCGCCGGGGTCGACGAAGAGGTTGTCCGTCGAATAGCGCGGCACGAAGCGCCAGTCCTCGACATAACCCGCGTCGAAGGTCGCGTCGACTATATAGGAGGCTCCGCCGATCTTCACGACGTTCCAGGCGTGCGAGTTCTCGGGCTCGAGCCCGCGCCGGCCGCCCTGGTTCTTGGCGAAGCCGCTGACCACGGCGCAGGGGAGCCCCGCCGATTCGGCCATCGCCTTGAAAAACCTGGCATAGCCGCTGCAGACCGCGGTCCGCGATTTCCAGACGCTGGCGAGGTCCTGCCCCGTCGCCTGTCCGCTCCTCAGCATCGCGGCGTCGTAGGATATGTTGAGGCATATCCAGTCGTGGATCAGCTTGACCTTCATGAAAGGGTCGCTCTCGCGCGAAGCGAGGGCGAGCGAAACCTCGCGGACCGCGGCCTCGGCGGCGGCGCTTCCGGAAGCCGTCGCTTTGGCAGGGGCGCCGAGCCGCAGCGCCCGGGGATCGGGCTGCCCCGTCCGATACCGCTCGAGCGCGGGCTTGGGCGCGCCGTAGGCGCTCAAGGCGGCCGAACCCGCCTGGACGCCGGCTCCGGGGGGCGCCGAGCCCGGAGCCTCCTTCAGTGCCGCGCATCCGCCTAGCAGCAGCAGCGCCGCGAACGACATCGCCAAGACCTGGAACAAAACCGCCCTGAGGAGGGCGCTCGCGCCGCGCGGGCGGGCCGCGCGCTGGAGTCGGGGCATCGCTTTCGCTCCTTTTCTTCCCGGCTGAGCCCTGCCGCGCCGGAATCTTGTTCCATTATACCGCGGCGTCGTCGGGAAAAAAGCGCGATTTCTTGTTTTTGCATATTGACAGCGACTCGAAGCGGTGTTAAATACAACTTAATACATCATAAGATGTATTATAATGACATATGCGAGGGAATCCAATGACAATCGACCATGCAGAATTGCTGACTAAGGCAATCGAAGCAGTGAGGCGGAGAAACCCCAAGAACATTTACTTTGTCGCCTGCGGGGGCTCCCTCGCCTATATGTACAATCAGCAATACCTGATCGACAGGGAAACGGCGATTCCTTCCTTCGTCCTCTCCTCCAACGAGTTCATCCACCGCGAGCCCAAGGGCCTGGCGGAATACAACCTCCACTACGACTGGGGCCCCGACGCCGACGCCTATGACCACCGCGCCGGCATGGCGCTCCGCTTCATGTTCGGCATCCTCGACGCGATCCAGCCCAAGCCGCTCTACAAGACCGCCCTCGAGAACATAAAAGGGCTCCAGGGCATTTTCGCCCGCAACAAGGCCAAGTTCGCCGCGGCGGCCGATTCCTTCGGGTCGAGCCACAAGCGCGAGCCCATCGTCTATACCATGGCTTCCGGCCCCGTTTACGGCGAGGCCTATTCCTTCGCCATCTGCCTCCTCCAGGAGATGCAGTGGGTCCACTCCGCCGCCATCCACTCGGGCGAGTATTTCCACGGCCCCTTCGAGATCACGGATTACGATGTTCCCTTCCTCCTCATGAAGACAGCGGGCGAGACGAGGCCCCTGGACGAGAGGGCGCTCGCCTTCGCGGTGAAATTCTCCAAGAAAGTGACGGTGCTGGACGCCGAGGGCTTCGACTGGACTGGCATCGACGCGGGCCTGAAGAGTTACCTCTCCGCGCCCATCTTCGGCGCCGTGCTCCGGGTCTACGCCGAGCGCCTGGCTGAACATCGCGGGCATCCGCTTTCGGTGCGCCGTTATATGTGGAAAATGGAATACTGAACAACTCGATGGCCTGAACGATGGGCCCTCGCCCTCGTTCAGGCCTTCGCGACAGGCAGCTGCGCCTCGTGCCTGGCATGGGGCATGTGATATATAGGAGGTTTTCATGTTCAAGAAACTATTCGCCGTATCCATCCTTCTCGCCATGACGGTGTCCTTCGCCGCGGCGCAGAGCGGCAAGGTGACGATCCGCTTCTTCCACCGCTGGCCGATGGAACCCCGATTCAGCTACTTCAACCAGGTGGTGGCCGAGTTCGAGAAGCAGAATCCCAACATCAAGATCGAGATGGACAGCGTCGTCAACGACGCCTACAAGGAGAAAATCCGCGTCCTCATCTCCTCGAACGACGTTCCGGACGTGTTCCTCTCCTGGTCGGACAGCTTTGCCTACAATCTCGTGAAGTCCGGCAAGGTCAAATCCCTCAACGACATGCTCGCCAAGGACAAGGCCTTCGCGAATTCCTTCATACAGTCCCAGATCAAACCCTTCACCTTCGACGGCGTGACCTACGGCATGCCGCTGACGATCGACGGCAAGGTTTTCGTCTACAACAAGGACATGTTCGAGAAGGCGGGGATCGCCAAGGAACCCAAGACTTGGGACGAGCTGCTCAAGACCCTCGACACCCTGAAGGCCAAGGGATACGCCGTTCCCCTCCTCGAGGGCCTCTCCGACGCCTGGGCCATCTCCCACTACCAGGGCACGATGTTCCAGCGCTATCTCCCGGCCGAAGTCCTCGCCAAGGACTACGCCGAGGCCACCGGCGAGTTCACCAATCCCGGCTACAAGGTCGTCCTCGAGCGCTTCCAGAAACTCGTGAGCTACATGGGCCCGAACGCCACCTCCCTGAGCCACACCGAGGTGCGCAACCAGTTCATCGCCGGAAAACTCCCCATGATCTACCTCCAGCTGGCCGAGTTCTCCTACATCAACAACGCCAAGACAAAGCCCGACTTCGGCTACTTCAACTTCCCCGCCTTCGCCGACGGGAAGGGCGATCCCGGGCTCCTGACCGGCGCTCCCGAAGGGTTCATGATGTCCAACACCAGCAAGAACCCCGAGGCCGCCGAGAAATTCTTCAAGTTCCTCCTGTCCAAGGAGAACATGGTCAAGTTCGTGAAGGACGTGGGCGCGCCCGTGGCCGTCATCGGCGCCGTTAACAAGGACAACTCCTATCCCTCCCTCATGGGCGCGATCGACCTCATCCTCGGCGTGAAGGGCTCCATGCCCTGGTTCGACAACGCGGTCAACATCAAGGTCGCCGACGCCTTCATGCGCGGCTCCCAGGCCGTAGCCACGGGCGACAAGACCATCGACCAGGTGATGGCCGACGCCCAGGCCGCCGCCAAGGTCGTGAGAAGCGAAGCGAAAAAGTAAGCGTCGTGATAGAATCGGGGGCGCGGGCGAGCCTGCGCCCCCTCGCTATCGATTGGGGAGGAGCCTAGAAAATGATCTCGAGAAGACTTCGGTCGGCAGTGGAGCCCCTCGGTTTCGTCCTGCCTTGCATCCTCATGCTGGGGATATTCGTCTACTACCCCCTCGTGCAGAACGTGATTTACAGCTTCTTCAGATTTTCGGCCTTCTCTCCCGAGAAGATATTCGTGGGCCTGGAGAATTACCGCAGGCTGCTCAAGGACGGCGTCGTCCTCACGGCGCTGCGAAACAATCTGCGCTACGCCGTCGTCTCCGTCCTGGTCCAGGTGTGCTGGGGCCTCGTCCTCGCGGCCGTCCTCGAGGACAAGGCCCTGAGGCGGGTCTCGCCCTTTTTCCGCACCACCTTCTTCCTCCCCGTGGTCATCTCGATATCGGTGATCTGCCTGCTCTTCGGCTTCATCTACAGCCCCATAGACGGCATCCTCAACAACTTCCTCACCCTCGTCGGACTCGGCTCCTGGGCCCGGCCCTGGCTGGGCTCGGGAAAGACGGCGATCTGGGCGACGATCGCCGTCTCCCAATGGCAGAGCGTCGGCTATGTCATGATGCTCTTCATCGTCGCGATCCAGAAGATCCCCGAGGAACTCTACGAAGCCGCCGAGATCGACGGGGCCGGCAAGACCCGCAGATTCTTCGTCATCACGCTTCCCCAGGTC
>JAJTBU010000167.1 GCA_021286735.1 bacterium | reverse complement strand
GGCCGGCAGCTCGGGCTCCGTCACCTCGACGTCGAAGCGCGAGATGCCGCAGTTCGCCGTGGGCAGGAGGGGCAGCCAGGCCCCGGCCCCGAAGGTGGAGCGGATCAGCCATTGGATGAGGCCGCCGTGGCTCACGCAGACGATGTTCCGCGCCCCGGCCGCGGCCAGCTCCCGCATCCTCGCCCAGGAGGCGACGGCCCGCGCGTACATGTCGCGCGAGTGCTCGGCGCCCGGCACCGCGTCCCAGCTGCGGTAGCGGAATTCGCCGAAGGCCTCGGGGAATTTCCGCGCCGCGCTCTCCATGGTTTCGCCCGAAAAGGGCCCCACGTCCACTTCCACGAGCGAATGCAGGTATTCGGGCGAGCCTAAGCCGCAGGCTTCGGCGATGATCGAGGCGGTCGCCGCGGCGCGCCTCATGGGGCTGGCCACTATGGCGTCCGGCTTCACGCCGGCGAGCCATGCTCCGGCGGCCCGCGCCTGGCCGATGCCCACGGCGTCCAGGGGATAGTCGTGCCGCCCCTGGAAGGTCCGCGTGGCGTTGCCCTCGCTCTGTCCGTGCCTGACGATGAAGAAGCTCGCGTCGCGGGGCAGGTCCCTGAAGAACTCCCCATCGACCGCGAGCTTGTAAAAGGCGGCGGGATTGCTCCCGCCGCCCGACGAGGCGCTGTCGTCCCAGCCGGACGACTCGAATCGCGGATACATCAGGACGCTATGAAGGTGTCGCTGCCGCGGTTGAAGTACTTGTTCACGATGAACATCGAAACGCCCGTCACCACGAGCAGGATCGTCGACATGGCGCTGGCCGTGCCGAAGTAGCCGTCGGCCACCGACAGGTAGATCTTGATCGGCATGGTCATGGTCTTGCCCACGTAGAGGAGGATCGAGGCGGAGAGCTCGTTCATCGAGGTGACCCAGCTCATTATGGCGCCGGAGATGATGCCCGACTTCATCAGGGGAAGGGTTATGGTCCTGAAGGTCCTGCCCGGGGAGGAGCCGAGGTTGATGCCCGCCTCCTCGAGGGCGGGATCGATCTGCTTGAGGATCGAGGCCGCCGACCGCACCGAGTAGGGGAGTCGCCTGATGAAGTAGGTCAGGATGATGATCGTCGCCGTGCCGGCCAGGTAGATCGGCTGGCGGTTGAAGGCCACGATGAACCCGATGCCGAGCACCGTGCCGGGCACGATGTAGGGAATCATCAGGAGGGGGTCGAGGGCCTTGACCGCGAGGTTCCGCTTGCGGGCGATGACGAAGCCGATCAGCGTGCCGATCACCGCGATCAGGATGACGGCGATGAAGGAGTAGACGAAGCTGTTGATGACGGTCTTGGCGACGTCGTAGAAGATCTGCCGGTAGCTGTTCAGGCCGAAGCCGCTCGCGAAGACGGGGCCGTTGGTGTTCCTGAACGAGTAGAACACGATGACGGCGAGGGGGAGCATCGACAGGCCGACGATGAAGTAGCAGAGCAGGTGGGCCAGGAAGGACCGCGTCCCTTTAAGCTTCTTCACGACGGGGCGGTTGACGAGCATGCTCGCGTACTTTCGGCGCGAGGAAGCCCAGGTTTGCAGCACGATGACGACCGCCGCGCACATCATCAGGACGATGGAGACGGTGGAGGCCATGCCGGGGCTCTCGTTGATCTCGCTGGTGAAGCGCTCGTAGGCCACGGTGGCCAGCACGCGGTAGTTGCCGCCGATGATGGCGGGCGTGCCGAAGTTCGACAGGGACATCATGAAGACGATCAGGGCGCCGCCGGTGAGCGAGGGCAGGACCAGGGGAAGCGTCACGCTGAAGAAGGTCTTGAGCGAGCGGGCGCCCAAGTTCTCGGAGGCTTCCTCGAGGGAGCGGTCGATGGTCATGAGGGATCCGGCGAGCATGAGGGAGATGAACGGGTAGTACTGCAGGGCGTCGGCCAGGATGATGCCCGCGGGGCCGTAGATCGGCGGCAGCTTCAGGCCGATCGAGGCCAGAAGGTTGCGCAGGAAACCGTTGTTGCCCAGCATGGTGATCCAGGAATAGGCCCCGATGAAGGTCGGCGACAGGAGGGCGAGCACGGACAGGGTCGTGAGCAGGGTGGTGCCGCGGATCTTGTAGCGGGTGGTGAAGAACCCTAGGGGGATGCCGAGGAGGGCCGCGAAGAAGGTCGTCCCCAGGGCGATCACCATCGAGTGCACGAATGCCTTGATATAGTAGGCCCGCGAGAAGAACTCCCGCCAATTGGACAGGGAGAAGGCTCCCGTCTCCTTGTCGACGAAGCTGTACTTGAACACGTCGGAGAGCGGGTAGATGAGGAAGACAATCACGATCGCGAAGCCACCGAAGGTGACCAGCGACCAGATGTCGGCTTTCTTCTTGCTCAAGGTCATCACTTCCTCCCTCCGCCCAGGCGGACGCCGGTCTTCTTGTCGAAGAGCAGGCAGGCGTCGGGGGGGATGGCGAATTCGACGGCCCCGCCGAGGGCGGGGATATCGGCCTTCCTGGGCCTGTGGCGCTCGATCACGATGCCCTGGCCCTGGACGTCGATCTCCATGCTGGCGACCGTGCCGAGGAAGGAGGTGGCCATGAGCTTGCCCGACAGGCGGTTGAGGCGGGACGCGTCGCCCGCGGTCTCGACGATGTCCTCCGGGCGGAAGGCCAGGACGGCTTCGGCGCAACCCGCGGTGCCCGCCGCGGGCACCGCGAGGGGGACGGAGCCGGCGGTGGCGGCGCGCATGCCGCCCTCGAGGCTCCCGCCCAGCTTCACCTCGAGCTTGTTGATCTTGCCGACGAAGGTGGCGACGAATAGGTTCACCGGATCCTTGTAGATGTCCCAGGGGACGCCCACCTGCTGGATCTTGCCGAAGTTGATCACGGCGATGCGGTCGGACACGACCAGGGCTTCTTCCTGGTCGTGCGTGACGTAGACGGCGGTGATCCCCAAGTTCTTCTGCACGGATCGGATCTCGTCCCGCATCTCGACGCGGAGCTTGGCGTCGAGGTTGGAGAGGGGCTCGTCGAAGAGGAGGACGCGGGGCTCGATGGCCATTGCGCGCGCCAGGCCGACGCGCTGCTGCTGGCCGCCGGAGAGCTTGTCGGGGGTCCGGGTCTCGTAGCCTTCCAGGTGGACGCTCTTGAGGGCCGCCTTGACCTTGGTCTCGATGTCCTTGGCCGGCATCTTCCTCACCTTGAGGCCGTAGGCCACGTTCTCGAAGACGGTCATGTGCGGGAAAACCGCGTAGTTCTGGAACACCATGCCGGTATTGCGCCTGTAGGCGGGAACGTCGTTGATGAGCTCCTTGCCCAGGAAAATGTCGCCCTTGTCCTGGCGGTAGAAGCCGGCGATGGTCCGCAGGAGCGTGGTCTTGCCGCAGCCCGAGGGCCCGAGAAGCGTGAAGAACTCGCCCTCGTTGATCTGGAGATTGATGTCGGAGAGGGCGACAAGGTCGCCGAACCGTTTTTCAACGCCGGAAATGTTGATCGAAGTCATAGGAAACCCCGTGAGTGAAGGATGTGGATAAGTACCTATGTATTATGGGAAGAGCCTGGGAAATAAACAAGTACGCCTTGGTCGCCGAGCATGAAAAAGCCGCCCGGCGCAAACCGGGCGGCTTTTCTCGCTTAGGCGACAAAAGTCGCGCTTAGAGTCCGAGGTCCATGGCGATATCGCCGAACTTCTTGTAGAAATCCGTCTTGTTCTTCGAAGCCCACCCGAAGTCGTAGGGGATGGTTTTAATCTCGGTCATCGCCGGCAGGCCCTTCGGGCTCGCCACGTCGATCCGCACCGGCCTGCGCGCCATTTCCTTGACCAGCAGCTCCTGCACCGGCTTGGAAAGGCACCAATCCACGAAGATCTTCGCGTTGGCCAGGTTCGGCGCGCCCTTCAGGATCGCCATGCCGTCGGCCGGCGCCACCGTCCCGTCCGTCGGGTACACGATCGCCACCGGGCCGCCGCCCTGCACGAACCTGAACGCGTTATCCTCGAGCGTGATCCCCACCGCCTGCTCGCCGTCGTTCACGAACTTCGGAACCGCGCCGGACGAGGTCGAGATCACCATGTTCTTCATGATCCCCTTGTACACTTCCCAGCCCTTGTCGTTCCCGTAGATCGATATAACGTTCGCCAGCTGCATGTAGGCCGAGCCCGACTTGTCGGCGCGCGCCGACGAGATCGACTTCTTGAACCGGGCGTCCGTGAGGTCGGTCCACTTCTGCGGATACTGGTTCGGCTTCAGCATCTTCGTGTTCACGATGAACACGTTCATGATTCCCGTGTACGCCAGCCAGTTTGTCCCGACCTTGTACACCGGCGCGATCTTGTCCCAGTCCTTCGGCTGGTACGCCTGCAGGATCGCGTTCTCCGCCTCGAGCTGCTCGCCGCCGATCGACCAGATCACGTCGGCCTGCGGATTGGCCGCTTCGGCCTTCGCCCTCTTGATCACGTCGCCCGAGGCCAGCTTGACGTACTCGACCTTGATCCCCGTCTCTTTTTCGAACATCGGCACCAGCGCGTTGATGATCGATTCCTCGTGCGCCGTGTAGACCACGACTTTCCCGGCGCCGAACGCGGACGCCGCGGCCACGATGCAGAACATCGCTACCAATACACGTTTCATAAAAACCTCCGATAAGACTGCCGAAGGCGCGCGGACGCGCGTCTCAAGAACGTACAATCCTATTTTAGCATACTTTGAATGATGTGCGAGAGGTTTTGCGCCGTTTTATCGTAACAAAACGCGCCGAAACCGAGGGAAAGCGCCACGTCGCAGTATTGGCGCACATCGTCGATGTAGAGGCAGTCGCCGGCGGCGAGGCCCGAGTACTCGAGCACCCTGCCCCAGGCGCGGGGGTCGGGCTTCATCACGCCGACCTTGTAGGAGAGGACGTGGACCTCAGGGATGCCGGCGAGGATCTCGTTGTCGAAGATCCTGCGCGCGTGGAGCCAGGAGGTGTTGGAGAGGACGAAGGTCCGGGCTCCGAGCTCCCTGGCGGCGACGAGCCCGGCCTCCCCGTCGGGGTTGGGCAGGATGATCTTCATGAAATCCTCGGCGAAGCGCTCGTATGTATAGGAAGAATCCAGGCCGGTGGCCTCCCTGACGCGCTCGAAGTGGCCGCGCGAATCGCACACGCCCGTCTCAGAATCGCGCTCGATCGCCCCGCCCCAGATCGCCCGGTCGAAGTCCTCCGCGCAGAGGCGGGAATAGGGGGCGGCGGCCCTGGCGAAGGCCATCCTGTCGAGGCCGCAGAGTACGTTGCCGAAATCGAAAATCACCGCTTTATACATCAGCTATCCTTTCATCGTCGTTTCATCGTACTATGGGCCATGTCGGAAGAACAACCGAACAACCCTCTCCACGGACTCACGCTGGAGACGATCCTCACGCGCCTGGTCGACCACTACGGCTGGGAAGCCCTGGCCGAGCGGATACGGATTCGCTGCTTCGCGGTGGATCCGAGCGTCAAGTCCAGCCTGACCTTCCTGCGCCGCACGCCCTGGGCGCGCGAGAGGATCGAGCACCTCTACTTGAGGACGCGGTTCAGGAGACCGTAAGCGCGAGGCTCCCCGCGTCGAAGCGCTTTTCGCCGAACATCGCGTCCAGCGAGGCGAGGTAGTCCGCTTTGCTGAAAACCGGCACGAACTCTTCCTTTATGCGCACCGCCTCTGCGCCGCCGCCCTCGGCCAGGGCGCAGACCGTCCTCGCCAGGATGTCCGCGGGCTCCAGGTAGGCGCGGCGGGGGTCGTTCGGGGCGAAGTCGGCCGCGTGGATGGTGCCGGAGAAGCCCCCGTAGCCCAGCTGGCAGGTGGGCACGAGGCTCGCCACGTCGCCGATGTCGTCCGAGGCGAAGGAGGCGTCGGAATAGTCTATGTCGCGCTCGGCGAGGACCTCGCGGACCGCGGCGCCGAGCAGGACGCCCAGGGCGGCCGAGGGGCGC
>JAJTBU010000166.1 GCA_021286735.1 bacterium | reverse complement strand
AAGGCCACATCGCGCATGTGTTTCTTTATTACACACTATCATGTCCATTTTTAACACGACCGAGTCTTCACGATACGGATCGGTTCCGCTGGGAGGGGCCGCCCCGTTCCCCAAGCTCCTCCAATGGGTCTGAGGCGGTTCCGATCGACCAATTTCGAGGGCTTCCGGCGCAGGCGGCAAAGGGGCCTGCAGAATTCTATTTGATTTAATTATTTTATATATATAGATATAGAAAAGTAATTTAGTTTTTTACGCGATTGAGTAAAAATTGGCACGCCACCTGCATATATACTATTGGGCGCCAGAAAGGGCCCAGCCAGGATGAGACAGCCCGTAGGGCGCAGATCCATCCGGCCAAAGCTCCGGAGCCACTGGAGCGATATTCGGAGGTTTTTATGAACAACCTGACCCTTTACAAGAACAATCCTTTCGATCTTCTGGACCAGCTCTTCTATGGCGATGACGGCTTCTACCCTGATTTCAGAGCTCCCGCCATCGATGTCCGTGAGGAGGAGGGCGGCTACGTGATCGAAGCCGAACTCCCCGGCCTCTCCGAGAAGGACGTGAAGCTCGAGCTCAAGAACGGCACCCTCTCCCTCGCCACCGCCGCGAGCGAGTCGAAGGAGGAGAAGGGCGCTAAGGGGCGCTGGCTGCGCCGCGAGCGGAAGACGTTCCGTTTCTCCCGCGACTTCAGCCTCCCCGAGGACGTCGACGCCGACAAGATCGAGGCGAAGTTCCGCGACGGGCTCCTGACCATCGAGCTTCCCAAGAAGCCCGAATCCGCGCCGCGCGTCGTGCCAGTCAAAGTGGCGTAAGGCAAGCTAGGCGCCTGCCGCTCGGTTCGGCGGCGAGCGCCTGGCTCTTCAAGGACGAATGGGCAGCTCCGCGACGGAGCTGCCTTTTTTTGAAATATGCGCTTCAACGCAAGATCTCCCGGCCTCTTTCTTTCCTTCCCGCCGAAAGTGTCAATTTCGTAACCGATGTTACATAATATTCCGAGCGCTTTCCCTTATACTGGAGGTGGAAGGCGGACGAGGGTCGCCGTCCGCATATTGATCGAACGAGGGAGCACATGGCCACTAGGACTATCATCGAAATCGACCAGGACCGCTGCAACGGATGCGGCGCGTGCGAGACGGGCTGCCCCGAGGGCGCGCTCAAGGTTATCGACGGCAAGGCGCGGCTCGTCGGCGAAAGCCTCTGCGACGGGCTCGGAGCCTGCATCGGACGCTGTCCCCTGGACGCGATCCGCGTCGTGGAGCGCGAGGCCGAAGGATACGACGAGATCGCCGTCATTAAAGAGATGTTGCCCCAGGGAGCGGCGGTCCTCGCCGCGCACTTCGCCCACCTCGACCACCATGGCCAGGATCTTTACCTGAATATCGCCGCGGATTACCTGCGCTCGCAGAATGTCGCCCCGCCCGAGGGCTTCGATCGCTTCGGCGCCGCGAAGGCGCCCGCCTTTTTCAAGCCCTGCGGAGGCGCGCAGTCCAAGCCGCAGGCCAGGCAGCAGGGCCACGCCCACGGCGGAGGATGCCCCGGCTCCGCGGAAAGGACGATCGCCCGCCCCGCCGGAGCCTCGCCCGCGCCGGCCAGCCCTTCGGGCGCCTCGGCGCTCTCCAACTGGCCCATCCAGCTCCACCTCGCGAACCCGCGGTCGCCGCACTTCGAGGGCGCCGACGTGCTGATAGCCGCCGACTGCACCGCCTTCGCCCTCGGCTCCTTCCACGCCGACCTGCTGGCGGGAAGGGCTCTCGTCATCGCCTGCCCCAAGCTCGACTCGGGCAAGGATATCTACCTCTCCAAGCTGACGGCGATCATCGGCCAGGCGCGAAGCGTCGCGGCGGCGATCATGGAAGTGCCCTGCTGCTCGGGCCTTCTCAAGCTCGCCCAGGAAGCCCGCGACGCGTCCGGAGCGGACACGCCCATCGAGGCGATCGTCGTCGGGATCGACGGCGGCCTCGTGGCGAGAAAAAGGATCTAGGCGCCAAAAAGGCGCGCCGGCCCGCGGGACGGCCATCCCCCGCGAATATCTCGATACCCCGAGGAGGGAATTATGGCTGACAGCGCGTCGAAGACTCCGGGCAACGTTCCCGGCGCTTGGTATGTGGATACGAACTGCATTGGCTGCAGCCTCTGCAACGGCACGGCGCCCGATATCTTCGCCATGACGGACGACGGCTCCGCCGCCTATGTGGCCAGGCAGCCCGCCGTTTCCGAGGTCGAGCTCGCGGCTCAGGCGCTGAGCGACTGCCCTGTGGGCGCCATCGGCAACGACGCTTGAGGCTGCCTGAGAGCGGCGCGGCCCCGCGCCGCTCTCAGGGACGCCGTATGGCGCCGGTCCGCGCCTTGCTCAGCGCTTCGCGGGCTCGGACCTGATCCCGGCGAGGGCGTCCCTGTAAATATAGTACGCTTCCTTCTTGAAGGCGTGCCAGGTCGGCTCCTCCCAGGTATTCCACGCGAAGAGCGGCGGCAGGCCGATCACGGGCAGGCCCGCTGGAGGCGCCGCGGCCGAGGGCACGCTCCCCGAGGCCGCGGCCGAAGCGGCCGGCATCGGTGCCGGCGCCGAAGCCGCGAGCGAAGCCTTCCCCGCGAAGGCGTCGCCGCGGTAGGCGACCAGCGCGAGCCGGAAGCCGTCGGTGACGGGGACGCCTTCGCGGCTCAAGGGCAGCCCCTCGGGGGTCGACACGATCGCCCTCGACGAGGGATCGGTCACGTTCAGGAGCCCCCAGGGGATGCGCGCCTCCAGAAAGCCATCGCCGCGCCTCCACTCCGCCATGCTGTCGAAATCCTTCGAAGCGCGATCCTGCGTCCCTTCCCTGAGCCAGCCGATCTCCTGCTGGTGCGGCTGGTAGATCGTGCCGTCGCGGCCGATGCGCCAGCGGTTGCTCTCCGTCATGGGCATGACGAAGCGCCCGTCGGCGTTCGGAACCGACCGGTAGAGCTTGCGCGCCCGGTTGGCGAACAGATCGTAGGGCTCGTCGGCGAAGACCGCCGCCCTGGCCCCCTGGAAGAGGATCGCGAACTCGAGTCCCGCCTCGCTCCCGGCCTCCAGGCCGAAGGGCAGGCGGTGGTCGCCCCGGGCCGTGTCGTGCGTATCGATGCCGACCATGAGCCCGTCGAAAGCGCGCGAGCGATCCCAGAAAATGCCCAGGTTGAGCCAGCCTTCGTCGGCGGTCAGTTTTACGGAAAGCCCGTTTCCGGCGAGATATTCCGGCACCGATCTCCAGTCCGAGGGATCGCCGTCGATCAGCGCCGAAGGCCCCTTCGCTCCGGGGCGGTACCCGACCAGGCCGTAGTTCTCCTCGGCGTCCTGGTAATTGTACCACTTAGGCTTCCGGTCCAGGGGCTCCTCGAACTCGATCACGAGCCAGTTCTTCTTGAACCACTCGTCGATCCAGGCGAAGAGCACCGCCCCCGCGCAGCCGCTCTCGCTTATGTTCCCGAGAAGGCGGGCGTCGACCTCGCCCTGCTTCCTCTCGTCCATGCCCCCGTGGGTCATGCCCTGGGCCTGCCAGTGCGCGACCAGGCGCGACGAAGGCACCCCGAACTCGCTGATGACCACAGGATGCTTTTTGTGGTAGGCGACGAGCTTCTTGAGATAGGCGAAGTAATTGTTCGGGCCCTGGGTGTCGCGTCCCGAGGCGAGGTCGGCGTCGTTGTTCAGGAAGTCCGGATAATAGGGATACGCGTGGTAGCTGGCGAAGAGCCCGGCTCGGTTTTCCTTCCCGAGGTCGAATTTCTGCATATCCAGGCTCATCGAGTCGTTGTCGTACTCGAGCACGGCCCTACCCTCGGCGTAGGGGAGCCCGAGCTTCTTCCTCCATGCAGTCTCCTCGGCCTTGGTGGTCTCCGAAAGATGGTAGAGCGGGTCGAGGGTCGGCCAGTTGGTGAAGGCGACGGGCTGCTGGGCGTTGTAGGCGTCCTGCTCGTAGGCCATGAAATACTCCATGGCGTCGGCCAGGAAGGCCTCCATGGGAGTACCCTTCCGGAGCGTCACGAAGCGGCCGGAAAAATCGCCCTTCATCGGATGAGTCTTGTTGAAGAGTTCGACGTTGCCCGGCTCCCACTCCCTGCCGAGGATGATTCCCGCCGTCCAGCGGCTCAGGTCGGCCCGGTAGCTTCCAGAGGCGTGCCCCGGCCTCGGGGCTATGTCGGCCCGCCCGTGGAGCAGGTCGACCACGCGGCGCATCTCCGCCTTCCACTCGCCGTACCATTCCGGATCGAGGAAATTGTCTTCCGGCGGCAGCTCCGCCCAAACCCCGTGCACGAGGTAGAGCGGTTCGGCGTGCTTTTCGTTGTAATCCGCCAAAGCCTCGTAGAAGGCGGGGGGATGGATCGTATAGACGCGGATCAGGTTGAAGCCCGCCTCGCCGATATCCTTGAGCCATTCGTCGTAGGTGGCGCGGCCGGGGAATTCGGAGGGATAGCGCCCTGGCAGGGCCGCCCCGAGGTTTATGCCCTTCCAGAAAAACGGCTTCCAGGTTCCGCCCTTCAGAACTTGGTAGCCGCCGCGCGCCTCGGCCTTGAAATTCATCTGCAGGGCGGAGGGGCGCGCGAAGGGCGGCAGGGGAGCCGGGGGCGGCGCCGTCAGCCTTGCGGCGAGATCCTGGAATTCCTTGCGGCCCGGGTCGAGGGCGAGCGCCTTCCTGGCCGCGGCGGCGGCCCCTTCCCTGTCTCCGGCCTGGTTCATGATGAGGGCGAGCCCGAAATGAGCGTCCGCATAGGTTGGATAGAGGAGTGCCGCTTTTTCAAGGTAGGCGCGGGCTTCCGCCGCCCTTCCCAGCCTGAGCGTGGCGAAACCGGCCCCCACGAGGGCGTCCGAGTCGTTCGGGGAGCGCTCGAGGAGGGCCGAGAACAGGACGAGGGCCTCGGCATTCTTGCCCGACCACAGCGCGGCCAGGGCCGCGTCGAGGTTGGCGGGCTGCTGGGCGACGAGTCCGCCCGTCGCCGCGGCGAGGAAAAAGAGAACCGCGGCGACGACGGCCGCGCCCTTCGCGCGAAAATCTGCCATGGTCCTTATTGTGCAGAGCGGCGAGCCCGCGTCAAGAAGCCGTCGAGCGCCGCCTAGGCCCGGAGCGCTTCCTCGTTCAAGCCCGCCAGCTCGGGCAGCACGAAGCGGCCGTCCTTCCGGGCGAGCTTCCCGTCCAGCCAGATCTCCCCTCCGCCGGCGGACGCGTCCTGCATGAGGACGATGTCCCAGTGCAGGCTGGAGCGGTTGCCGTTGAAGCAGTCGTCGTAGGAGTTGCCCGGCGTGATATGCACGGAGCCGGCGATCTTCTCGTCGAAAAGGGTGTCCAGGAGGGGCTGGTGGATGTAGGGGTTGAGCCCGAAGGAGAATTCGCCCAGGTAGCGCGCGCCCTCGTCGACGTCGAGGATCTTGTTGATCCGCGCCGTGTCGTTCGCCCTGGCGTCGACTATTTTGCCGCCCTTGAACTCGAAGCGGATGTTCTCGAACTTGAAGCCGTCCTTCTCGCTGGGCGTGTTGTAGCTCAAGACCCCGTCGACGGAATCGCGGACGGGCGCGGTGTATACCTCGCCGTCGGGGATGTTCATCGTGCCGTCGCACTTCACGGGCGGCAGGCCTTTGATCGAGAAGCGCAGGTCGGTCCCCGGACCCAGGATGCGGACCTTGTCCGTGCGGGCGAGCAGGTCGACCAGGGGATCCATCGCCGCCGACATTTTGGCGTAATCCATCGTGCAGACGTCGAAAAAGAAATCCTCGAAGGCGTCCTCGCTCATGCCGGCGTTTTGGGCCATCGCCGGCGAGGGATAGCGGAGCACTACCCAGGCGGTGTGCGGAATGCGCTGCTCGATGTGCACTTTTTTCCAGATGTGCCTATTGTAGAACTCCATCTGCCCGACGGGCACGTCCTTCCAGGCGAAGGCGTTCCGAAGGCTCGTGAAGCCGATGTAGG
>JAJTBU010000165.1 GCA_021286735.1 bacterium | reverse complement strand
AGCCGACCCAGGGGCTTCCGGTGACTCCCTCAAGCGCCTGGAAATCCCTGAACGCTATCTGGGAATTCCAGATGGGGATGTATTTGAAGACGATGAAGTAGACCAGGGAGAGCGACATGACGAGATAGATGGAACGATGCCGCTTTATGTTCCGCCAGAGTTCCTGCCTGTCGCTTCGGCCTTTCGGCGCGAGCGTCGTTGTCATCGATGGTGATGTCATAGTGTTACCACCAATCATAGTATACGACGATTCCGCAACTTTTCCGTCGGGTTATTGCACTTTTCTGACATTGCCCCCGGATTCGTTTCTGACGGCGCCGGGCGTCGTGCCCGTGACCCTTTTGAAAACCCTGCAGAAATAGGCTTGATCCTGGAACCCCGCGCGGGCGGCGACTTCGGCGACGCTCTCGGAACTCCGCCTGAGGAGGCCGATGGCGTAGCCGATGCGCAGGCGGCTCAGATACTCCCAGAGCGGGATGCCGATCTGCTGGTGGAAAATCCTGCTCAAGTAATCCTCGCTGGCGGCGACGTGGTCCGAGAGTTTCCAGCGCGAGACCTGCTCCCGGAAGGTGCGGTTGAGGAAGACGATCGCCTTGGCGATGATGGCCCCCGTGGGCGTCGGCAGCCAGGCCTTGCCCTCGGCGAGGCGCTCGGCGGCCGATACGATGACGTCGCCGAAGCATTCGCCCGAGTTGCAGAAGGCGGTTCGGGGCCGCTCGGCCAGGCGCTCCGCGAAGGCCGGATCGGCGAAGCGCCCGGCGAGGCAGAGGAGGGGGAGGTCCGCGAAGGCGGGGAGGGCCTCGATGGCGGCCACGAAGTCCGTCCGCTCGCCGAAAAGGATGATGAGGCGGGGAGTTTCCCTGCCCGCCAGGAGGGCCAGTTCGGCGGGCGCGCGGCAGCGCAGGACGCGGCGGGAGGCCCCGGAGGCGCGGTCTGGCCCGGCGGGGCCCGCCGCATCCCCGCCCTCCGCGCCTCCGCGCAGGAGCGCCGCGAGATCGGAGAGCGTTTCATCGCCGCCCTCGCCCGATCCGAGGAGGAGGATAGTGTCGGGCGATTTTGCGGGGGCGAAGCGGCGCAGGTAGTCGGCCGGCGCGGCCGGGACCGTCCCGGCCGCGCCCGCTGCTGCAGCGCCGCCGGCCGCGGCTGCTGTCGCCGCCTCGGCCGGCGCGTCGAAGCCTTCGGCGGCGATAAACCAGCGCGCGGCCTTTTGGGCGCCCGGCTCCAGGAGAACGCCGAGGGCGGCGGCTTGCTCCTCGCCGAGGGAGAGCGGGGCGATGGCGACGATGGGGCAGATGGTATCGGCGAAACCGGGGGATCCCGCCTCGGCCAGGCCTATCTCGCGCATGGCCCATCCTGGGAAGCAGGCCTGGAGCGCCGCGCGGTCGACGCGGCCGAGGATGCCGATCGTGCGGAGGCCTCCGTCCGGCCTGCCCTGCTCCGCCGCGTCGCGCTGGGGAAGGCCGTCGGCCGCGGGGAAGGGCAGGGTCAGCGACAGCGCGGCGACCGCGCCGCCCGCGGGGGCTTTGCCCTGCGCCTCCTCGCCGCGCCCCGCCGCGGAAAGGCCTCCGCAGGCGCAGGAGATCGCGCCGCCGTGGAAGAACGCCAGCCGCTTCGCCAATTCCAGCTCGATCTTGGCGTGATCGAGCGAGGCGAGGCCAGGGCGGGCCTGCAGGATTTCGCGGATGGCGCCGAGTTTGTTGGCGGCGGCCTCCCGCAGGGGACTCGCCGCGCTGAAAACGATGCCCTCGGGCGATATCCCGAGGCTGATTTCGGCCGAGGGCGCGCCAAGGTCGCGGAAGAGGCAGTCCAGGAAGATGCCCAGCACCTGCCCGAGGCGGTCGCGGTCGGCCCAGGCGAGGGGGGGGGCCGCGGGCGCCTTCGCCACCGTGACCGGTCCCCACTTCTTGCGTCTGTGGCGCGAAGGCGCCTCGGCGGCGAAAGCCTCGGCGAAGCGTCGAGGATCGAAGAGGCTGGGATGGAGGGCGAAATCGTCAACCTGGGCGAGCGAGAGCTCGAGGAGATGTCCCGTGAGTTCCATCTGCCTCGCCGAGGATGCCGCGATAGCCTCTATGTCGTCCCTCCAGGCCCGGTGCGAGGGCTCGCCGACCTCGGCGAGCAGCCTGGCCGCCGTCTCGTGAATCAGGCCGATCGGTTGCTGGAGTTCGCCCGAAATGCCCGCGAGGAACTCCGTCTTCATGCGCTCGGCCTTTTCCGCCCTGCGTCGGGCCTCGTTCGCCTGCTCGAAGAGGAGCACTCCCCGCATGGCGGAGGCGAATACCGACCGGAGTTCCTCGTAGATCGACGCCTCGCTTTTCTGCAGCTTGAGGATCATGTACCCGATCGAGGTCGATTCGTCGTGCAGGGGGAGGGCGACGTAGGATCCCGGGCCCGCCGGGTAGAGATCCTCGGGCAGGAGGAGGGATGAGGGAAATGCCCTTCGGTTGAGCCGAAGCTCAACCGCGCCGAGCGGGCGCTCGGCGATTTGTTTTGGCTCAACCGCGCCGGGCTTGGCCTCGAAGCCGCCGAGGAAGATTCTGTGGCCCTGATCCTTGCCGTTGAGGACGAACCGTCCCGAGAGGATGCCCATCTCGGGCAGGCAACGTCCCGCGATCGTGACGATGGCCTCGAAATCCTTGGCGCAGAGCAGCCGGTGGTTGAGGATCGAGAACCATTGGTCTACGCCTTTTTCCTTCCAGGCGCGGTAATTGCTGCGCCGCTTCTCGGCGTCCGAAACGAGGACACGTCCCTGGCTTATCAGCGTTTCGAGCCTTTCCGCAGCCCCGGGGGAGGAATCGCCGCGTTGGGAGAGGCGCAGGGCGGAGAGCAGGTCCTGGAAAAAGCTTACGTCGCGGTCCTTGAAGATGAAGTCGTTGAGGGCGAGGTCCAGCGCCTCGATGAATCCCGCCTGCCCGCCCTTCCCCATGCTGCCGAGGAAGGCCCCGACGACCGGGGCGAGGTAGCGCTCGGCGTCGCCCTCCTCGAGCTTGAGGAAACCCGAGGCGAAGCGGACCAGCCCGTCTTCTCCCTGCGGCGCCGAATCCTCGCCCCCGGGGATTCCGCCCGACGGCGGGGCCGCGGCTCCCGCCAGCTGAACCGATTCCGTCAGGCAGCCGCAGGATTGCCTCAGCACGAGGCGGGACTTGAGGAGCCTATCGGCGGGACGCTTGCCCGCGAGCAGGTCGAAGAGCATGGCGAAGGCCTGGAGGGCTTGGCGCTCGAAGGGCATGCGCACCGTCGTGTAGGTGGGCGAGAAGAGGTTGCTCTCGTCCGAGTCGTTGAAGCCGCCCAGGGCGAGGTCCGCGGGGATGCGGACGCCTCGTTCCTGGAGCTGCGTGGCGGCCTCGAAGGCGAGCAGATCGCTGGCGGCGCAGAGGGCGTCGAAGTCGCGGCCGGGGACGAGCCCGCGCTCGTCCAGGAGGGTGGCGATGGCCTTCCTGCCGGCATTCCAGGCCGTATCCCGGCAGGCCAGCCGCTCGTCGTAGGCGATGCCCGCCTCCTCGAGGGCGTCGCGGTAGGCGCGGTAGCGGTCCTGCGCCGAGGAATGGGCCCGCGGGCCTCCGATATAGGCGATCTTGCGGCGCTTGTGGCGTTTTATGAGGTGGGCCAGAAGCTGGCGCATCCCCGAGTAGGTGTCGATGTTCACCACGGGCTTGTCGCCGATCTTCAGGCCGAAGGTGACGAGGGGAACATCCACTTTTGAGAGAAGGAACTCCTCGACCTGTTCTTCGGAGGCGAACCCGCTCAAGGTCGAGGCCCAGCAGACGGCGCCGTCGAAGGATGCGGCGTTCACCAGCTCGAAAATGCCGTTGCGCATGTACTCGTACTCGTCGCGGCTGGAGAGGCGGCCGCCGGGGAAGACAAAGAGCGAGCAGTCGCGCCGCTCGCTCTCGGAAAGGAGTTCGGGCCAGACCTTCGTGGAGGAGCCCGAATGGATCGAGGCGAGCATGAAGGCGAGGCGTTTCTTCCGCTTGGCGTCGCCGCCGGGTCGCATGGGATTCTCCTTGTTCGCTATTTTCAGGTCGGGGGCCGGGGCTGTCAATGCGGTTTCCCGGATTCTGCGGCGCCGCAGATCAGAAAAGTCCAAAAAGATACCAGTTTAGACTATTGCGCGCACGGCTGAAGGGGCCGACAATATGCGGCGATCAGGACGCAGGCGGGCTTTTCGCCTGCGACAGGACAGGAGCGCGAGCATGGATTCCACCTTCGACATACGGAACTTCGGGGCGACGCCGGGCGGCGCGGCCGACTGTTCCGAAGCGATAGCCGCCGCCGTCGAGGCGGCCCGCCGCTCCGCGGGCGGCATCATTCTCGTTCCGGCGGGGACCTGGCTCTCGGGCCCCATCGAACTCGGCGACGACATGACCCTCCTCCTCGAGAAGGGCGCCACGCTGCGCTTCATCGACGACCCCGAGCGATACGATCCCGTCGAGACCCGCTGGGAAGGAGTCTCCTGCTACGCCATGCACCCCCTCGTCTTCGCGCGCGGGGCGAAAAACGTGGGCATCTGCGGCGAAGGCGTTCTCGACGGCAACGGCGCGTCCTGGTGGGAGGCCCATCGCCGCAAGAAGGCGGACCGCCAGTCCGGCCCCGTCGCGGCCATCGAGCGGCGTCTCGCGGCCCTCAACGGCGCCACCCTGGACCAGCCCTCGGGCGGCGGCGGCCGCGAGACGCAGTTCCTGCGCCCGCCCCTCGCGCAGTTCCTCTCTTGCGACGGCGTGACCCTGCGCGGCGTGACGCTGACGAATTCGCCCTTCTGGACCCTCCACCCCGTCTTCTCGACCAGGATACTGATCGACAACATCAGGATCCAAAACCCGAGCGACGCGCCGAACACCGACGGCATCGACGTGGATTCCTGCACCGACGTGCGGATCGTCGACACCCTCGTCGACGTCGGCGACGACTGCATCGCGCTCAAGTCGGGCTCGGGCCCCCGCGGCGTGGCCGAGAACCGCCCCACGCGCAACATATCGATCTCAGGCTGCACCTTCCTGAGCGGCCACGGCGGCGTGGTCCTCGGCAGCGAGACCGCCGGCGGCATCGAGAACGTCGACGTGCTCAACTGCCGCTTCATCGGCACCGACCGCGGCATCCGCATGAAGAGCAGGCGGGGCAGGGGCGGCATCGTCCAGAACCTGTCCTGCAGGAATCTCGTCATGGAGCGGGTGCTGGCTCCGCTGACCATAAACCTCTACTACAACTGCGGAGCCAGGGCCGAGGAGGCCCCCGCGCTCTTTTCCGAGGCCGCGGCGCCGGTCACGGCCCTCACGCCGAAGTTCCGCAACATAACGATAGCGAACCTCGTCGCGACGGACTGCCGGTCCTCGGCGGGTTTCGTCGTTGGGCTGCCCGAATCGCCGATCGAGAACATGCGCCTTGAGAATTGCCGGATTTCGATCGCCGCGGGGGATTTGGCGCCGGTCGGCCACGCCGAGATGTACGAGGGCATCGCCACCCCCCAGGAGCGCGGGCTTCGCCTTCGGAACGCGGCCTGCTCGCTGGACGGCCTGATCGTGGAGGGTTGCGCAGGCCCGGCCTGGCGCGCCGAGGAAGGCTGCGCGGTCTTCGAGCCCGCGCGACTCTAGTCCGCGGCTGCCGCCTAGGGCGCCAAGGCTGCCCAGGGCGCCCATCCGTCGGCGCCCGAAAGGACATCTTCGCGGCTGAAGCGCGCCGCCGCCGCCTCGTCGAGCATCCTGGCCCAGGAGACCCGCGGGCCCGCCGCGCCGCTTTCCTTTGCGCCGCCCCCGGCGGAGCCGGGGCCGAAATTTCCGAACTCGCAGAATTCAGCCGTACCCTCGTTGGCCGGATTGTCCCAGTTGTCCCAGCCAGGGCCCGCGATGTGCGCCCCCAGCTCGCAGCGGATGAAGGCGGCCTTGGCGCTGGATCGCCAAGGCCGCCCCAGGTAGACGCTCCTGTCGGC
>JAJTBU010000164.1 GCA_021286735.1 bacterium | reverse complement strand
CTGGAACCTCACCTCGGGCATCCCGCTCGGTTTCGTCGGGCTCAAGTCCTACGCGAGGGTCCTCAGGGAGCCGCGCTTCCTCAGCGCCATCGGCCGCACCTTCTCCTTCACCGCGCTCGCGGTGGCCGTCGAGACCGTGCTGGGCTTCGCCCTGGCCCTGGTGCTCAACCGCGACTTCCGGGCTAAGCCCGTCATGAAGCTGATCCTCCTCCTCCCCCTGGTCGCGACGCCGGTGGCCATCGGCATCGTCTGGAACCTCTTCTTCGACCCGACCATAGGGCTCGCGAACTATGTGCTGACGCTGTTCGGCCTGCCCAAGTCGGGCTGGGTGTCGAGCGCCGAAACGGTGATCCCCGCCCTCGCCCTGGTCGACATATGGCAGTGGACGCCGATGATCACCCTCATCAGCCTGGCGGGCCTGGCCGGCCTCTCGCAGGAGCCCTACGAATCGGCCCGCGTGGACGGCGCGAACGCCACGCAGATCCTCTTTCGCATAACGCTGCCGATGATCGCGCCGACCTTGATCACGGCCACGATCCTGCGCGTCATCGACGCGCTCAAAACCTTCGACATCATCTACGCGATGACGGGCGGCGGGCCGGGCTACGCCTCGGAGACGCTCAACGTCATGGCCTTCAAATACAGCTTCGAGTATTTCCGGATGGGCCAGTCCTCGGTCGTGCTGGTCTTCCTCTTCGCGATGGTCCTGCTGCTGAGCCTGGCCATCATGCGGCTGCGCAAGCGGTTCGAGCTCTAGGAGGCGGCGATGCGTACCTCACCTGTAAGGCGTATCCTCTTCGCGCTCGCTCTGGCGCTGATCGCCGTGCCCGTGCTCTTCCCCTTCGTCTGGATGCTCGCCTCGTCCTTCAAGACCCAGGTCGACATCATCGCCTGGCCGCCGCGGTGGCTCTTCGAGCCCACCGTCAACAATTACCGCAAGGTTTTCGCCGAGCAGAATTTCCTCAAGTACTTCGTGAACTCCTCGGTCGTGGGCATTACGGCGGTGGGCTTCTCCCTCCTCCTCGGGCTGCCCGCGGCCTATTCCATAGCGCGGTTCGGGCAGAAGAAGCTCTCGGTGTTCATCCTCGTCGCCAGGCTGATGCCGGGCATCTCCTTCCTGATGCCCTGGTACATCATCTTCTCCCGGCTCCACCTGATGGACAGCTACGTGGCCCTGATCCTGTCGCACATGCTGATCGCCCTCCCCATCGTGGTGTGGATCATGTCGAGCTACTTCGAGACGATCCCGGTGGAGATGGAGGAGTCGGCCATGGTCGACGGCGCCACCAGGCAGAAGGCTTTCCGGGCGATCATCCTGCCTGTGTCGGGGCCGGGAGTCGTCACCTCGATCACGCTCTCCTTCATCTTCTCCTGGAACAACTTCATGTTTTCGCAGGTCCTGAGCATGGAGCGCACCAAGACCCTGCCGATCGCGGTCTACAACTTCGTGTCCTACGCCGAGATCGACTGGGGCGCGGTGATGGCCGCGGCGGTCGCGATCATGGCGCCGGCCATCGTGCTCACGATGATCTTCCAGAAATACGTCGTGAAGGGGCTCACGATGGGGGCCGTGAAGGGCTAGGGCGCGACGCCGCGCAACGCGCGACACTTCACGGCGCGGCCTCGCTGGACAGGAGCCTCCGGCGGTACTATCCTAAGCTTTATGCGGCCAGAAGACTTAGCCGATGGCGTCAGGGCCATCCTCGACCATACTCCGGCTTTCCCGGACAAGCGGCTTTTCGTCGACATCATCGCCAACCCCAAGGCGGGCGGCTTCAAGCGCCGCCGCTTCGCCGCGCGCCGTTTCTCGGAACTGCGGCAGGTGGTCGCCGCCGCCTCCGCCCTCCCGCGCCGGGCCAAGGATGTGGTCATGCGCCTCCACCTGACCGAACGCTGCGGCCACGCCTCCGCCATCGCCCAGCGCATCATCGAGCGGTCGACCGCGAACGGCGCGGATTCCTTCCATATAATCATGACCGCCGGCGGCGACGGCACGAGCCTCGAGACCGCCGAGCGCCTTCTCCACCTTGCCGAGGGTGAGGTGGACCGCTTCTCTCTGCTGCGCCTCCCCATGGGCACGGGCAACGACGGTTCCGAGGGCCGCGATCTCGTCACGGCGCTGGGGCGTTTCCTTGGCAAGCTCAAGCTCGAGCGCAGGGCCGCGGTCCGCGTCACCCCCTCCGACGAGGGCGGCAAGGAACCTTTCTGGGCCTTCAACATCGCCTCGGTCGGCCTCGACGCCTACGTTTCCGACAAGACGAACAAGCTGAAGACGGTCTTTCCCGGCGATTCGTACAAGTTTTGGGTGGACGTCGCGACGCTGCTCTACGATCGCGCCTACAAGGTGGTCCCGATGGGGCTCAAGGTCTGGGATCTGTCCGGCGCCCTCGTCCACGATTCGGAGAAGCTCAGGCTCTTCGTGGGCATGGGGGCTTCGGGCAACCGACAGTACGGCTCCAACAAGCGCATCCTCCCCGGCGCGGAGAACGTCGTCAGCTGTTCGCAGACCAGCCTCCTGCGCAAGCTCATCATCAAGAATCCGATCGGGACGGGCCGCCACGAGGGAATCAGCGAGATCGAGCACTTCCTGGCCTCAAAAATCGAGATCCGCAATTCGGACACCCTGCCCGTCCAGTGCGACGGCGAGGCTGAGGAGCTGGCGCGCTGCGATTTTCCCCTGTCGATGGAACTCGTGCCCAACCTCTACAACGTGATCGTTCCGGCCTGAGCCGGCCGCCATCTGGTCCGGATTGACTCTCCCCATCGCCGGCACTATACCTAAGTGCATATATGAAGGATCTGATATATCCCGCGCTGATGGTGTTGCCCCTTCTTGCGGGGGTGACGCTTTTCGTGATCAGGGGAGAAGCCTTCCGGGCGATATTCCAGCGGGCCGCGGCGATCATAGTGCTGGCCGCCTCCATCGCGGGCGCCTTCGTAATGTACAATTTCGCGCCCTGGATCGGCCCGCTGCCGGAATGGGTCGATTGGCTCATGCTGGCCTTCGAGTTCGGCCTGCTCGCCTACGCGGCCTATCGGGCGGCGGTCTACCGTAAATACTGGGTAATCGGCCTCATCGCGATCCAGGCCTTCCTCACGGGATGGGCGGAACTCTACGCCAAGCCCATCGCCGGATTCGTGTTCTCGTTCCATTCGGACGAGCTGTCGCTCATCATGATTCTGGTCATCGGAGTGACGGGCTTCGCGATCGCGGCCTACGCCGTCTCCTACATGAGGAATTTCCACGCCCGCCACCCTGATATACAAGATAGGCGGCCCTTCTTCTCCTTCCTGCTCTTCACCTTCCTCGGCGCCATGTTCGGGCTCGTCACGTCGAACAGCCTCTTCATCCTCAACTTCTTCTGGGAACTGACCTCGATCTGCTCATTCTTCCTGATCGGCTATCCGCGGACCGACGCGGCCGTGAAGAGCGCCTTCCGCGCGCTGGGGATGAACCTGGCCGGCGGGATCGTCATGACGGCCGCGATCATCTGGATCGCGACCACTTACAGGATCGGCGGCCTCAACGTTCTGATCTCCGTGGAGAACGCGGCCCTGCCCGGAATGAAACTGGCGATCGGCTGCCTCGTGCTCGCAGCGCTGATCAAATCCGCCCAGTTCCCCTTCTCCTCCTGGCTTCTCGGCGCCATGGTCGCCCCGACTCCCGTCTCCGCGCTCCTCCACTCCAGCACCATGGTCAAGGCCGGCGTCTATCTGATCCTGCGCGTCATGCCCTCGCTCCAGGGGAGCATCATGGCGGAGGCGGTCGCCCTTCTCGGAATCTTCACCTTCGCCATGGCTTCGGCCATGGCGATCGCCATGCGGAACGCCAAGCGGCTCCTCGCGTACTCGACCATCGCGAACCTCGGGCTCATCGTCGCCTGCGCGGGCATCGGGACATCGGCCACGATAGCGGCGGCGATCCTCCTCATCATCTTCCACTCCATCGCCAAGTCCTCGCTCTTTCTCTGCGTCGGCTCGGTCGAGCACATCATCGATTCGCGCGACATCGAGGCCATGGACTCTCTCGTGTCCCGCGTGCCGGCGATCGCCTACCCCATGGTGATAGGAATCGGCGGAATGTTCCTCCCCCCGCTCGGGATGCTCGTTTCCAAATACATCGTGCTCGGCGCCTTCGTCGACGCGCACAACCTGATCAGCCCCTTCCTCATACTCCTCCTCGCCTTCGGAAGCGCATTCAACCTGTTCTTCTGGGCGAAATGGCTCGGCAAGATCATCTCGCCGATGCCCGGCTACAAGAAAGCACCCCTCAGGGTCCCCGTTTTCGAGATCGGAAGCATCGACATCCTGGCTTGCATCGTCATAGCCACTACCTTCGGCTTCCCCCTCATCGTCCGCTGGCTGGTCTCGCCCTATGTCTCGAGCAGCCAGCTGACGACGCTCATCAATAACGACTACTGGATGCTGGCATTCATGATATCCATGCTCATCGTGCTGCCGCTCGGCCTCATGCTCAGGTCGAACGTGTCGACATGGATCACTCCCTATCTCTCGGGACGCAACAGCCCCGAGAATGGCGACAAGTACGTCGACACCTACGGCGTCGCCCGGCGGGCGGATATGAAGAACTACTATTTCGGCGCCTTCATCAAGGAAGCGCAGTGGCAGCGCTGGAGCACGATCGCGGCGACCCTCCTCGTCTCCCTCATCTTCCTCGGGGCGATACTATGAGCGGCACCCTGACCCTGGCCCTCCTCCTCATCGCGGGGCCGATCCTCGGCGGACTCCTGGAGGGACTCTCCCGCATCATCTCCGCCAGGCTCCAGGGCAGGATCGGCCCGCCGATTCTCCAGCCCTTCTACGACGCGGGCAAGCTCTTCATGAAGTCGGACTCCCAGGTGAGCAGGCTCCAGGTCGTGTACATCACCTCTTTTTTGTTTTTCACGATCTTCGCCTGCCTGATCTTCTTTTCCGGCGGGGATATCCTGCTTTTCTTCTTCTGCCTGACCTTGGCGAACATTTTCATGGTGCTGGCCGGTTACTCCTCGGCCAGCCCCTTCAGCCACATAGGAGCCGAGCGCGAGCTGATCCAGCTCCTCGCCTACGAGCCAATGTTCATCCTCGCCTTCGTGGGGATGTACATCCTCACCGGCAGCTTCCTCATCAAGGACATCCTGGCCTTCCCCGAGCCCATCGCCTGGAAGCTCCCGGGTTGCCTCCTGGGCATGCTGCCGGTCATATGCATCAAGCTCCAAAAATCTCCCTTCGACCTGGCGGCGTCGCATCATCCTCATCAGGAACTCGTCAAAGGCATAACCTCCGATTTTTCCGGCAGGACCCTCGGCTTGATCGAGGTGGCGCACTGGTACAAATACTCCTATTTGACGGCATTCATCGCGCTTTTCTTCGGCCGCCTCTGGTGGGCGGGCCTGATCGGCGTAGGCCTTTTCTATCTGGCCGTCGTTTTCATCGACAACGCTTTCGGGCGATTCACCTATCGCCAGACGCTCAAGATCGTCTGGTCGATAACGCTCGCGCTCGGTTTCGGGAATATTTTCTTGCTGTATCTCATCAAAATCCTGATCCCGATCATGCGGACCAGGCATTGGTGGTAAGGAAGGACCGGGGAATGTCGTTTTTCAAAAAATCGCCGTGGTTCATGCATTACGACGCATCGAGCTGCAACGGCTGCGATATCGAGGTTCTGGCGGCCCTCACGCCCCTCTACGACGTGGAGCGCTTCGGAATCATACCGACGGGGAATCCGAAGCAGGCCGACATCTTCATCATAACCGGCTCCGTGAACGAGCGGCAGAAGCCCATCATCCTCAATCTGTACGAGCAGATGCCCGACCCGCGGGTAGTGGTCGCGGCGGGAGTCTGCGCCACCTCGGGGGGCATATTCCAGCCCTGCTACAACATTCTGGGCGGCGTGGACACCGTGCTTCCCGTCGACGTGTACGTCCCCGGCTGCGCTGTCCGCCCCGAAGCCCTGATCGACGGCATAATCAAGGCGCTCGCCA
>JAJTBU010000163.1 GCA_021286735.1 bacterium | reverse complement strand
CCGGGAATCAAGCCGATCTTCAAAGCGGCATCCCTCGAAATGATTCCCCGGACCTTCTTCGTCGACCTGCCCCAGCCTCTCGTCCGCGCGCTCCAGGAGGCGCGGAGCCCCGAGGAGGAAAGGGCGGTCGGCATCGCGTGGGCGACGAGGCTCTGCGGCGAGCTTCTGGATGCGGGAGCCCCCGGCCTCCACTTTTTCACGATGGGCCGCGGCGCCGGGACGCGCTGGATATTGGACGCCCTCTTCGGCGCCCAGGGTGGCGCCGCGTGAGCGCGGCGATTTCCGGCGGCGGAACCGCCGCGGACACCCCGGCCGCCGACCGCCTCAGATCGATCATCGGGAAGAGGCTGCTCATCGCCGACGGCTCGACGGGGACGGCCCTCGAAGCCATGGCGCCGGAGCTGGCCGCCGGCGGCCGCCTGGCCCTCCTCCCCCTCGAGCGGCCCGATCTAGTCGAAGCCCTGCACGACGCTTATTTCGCCGCGGGCGCCGACCTCGTCGAGACGGCCACTTTTTCGGCGAGCGCGCGGGATATCGCCCGCTTCGCGGGGGAGCGTTCCGGAGAAGCCGCGGCCCTTTGCTATGACATCAACCGCGCGGCGGCGGCCATCGCGGCCAGGTCGGCGCGGAGGGCGGAAGCCCAAGGGCCGGGCGGCAGCGGCCATGCGGGCGACGGGCTCCGCGCCGACTCCCATCTCAGGCTCGTCGCGGGATCTATCGGCCCCGGCGATGCGCCACCCTCCCTGGGCGCCTCCACCTACGCTGAACTTTTCGAGTCCTACCTGCCCCAGGCCCGCGGCCTGGCCGACGGCGGCGCCGATTTGGCCATCGTCGAGACCTGCCAGGATCCCCTGCAGATCAAGGCGGCCCTCGCCGCCCTCGGCAGCCCGGCGGGCGGGCGGGGGCTCCCCTTCATAGTCTCGGCGACCGTCGACGACCGCGGGCGGATGCTCGCGGGGGCCGACGTCGCGGCCTTCGTCGCCATCGTCGCGCCCTTCGCGCCGCTGGCCCTGGGCCTCAACTGCTCGGGCGGCCCCGACGAACTCGAAGGCCCCCTCGCACAACTCGCCGCGCTCTCGCCATTTCCGCTCTGCCTCATGCCCAACGCGGGCCTGCCCTGCTCCTCGGGCGGCTGCACGACCTATCCCTTCGGCCCCGAGCTCTTCGCCGCCAAGGTAGAGGCGCTCGCGCGGCGCTTCGGCCTCGCCATCGCGGGCGGCTGCTGCGGAACGACCCCAGCCCACATCGCGGCCCTCCACGAGCGCCTCGCGGACCGGCCCGTCGTGGCCGCGAGACCCCCGCTCCGCCCCGCCCTCGCCTCGCTCTATTCGGCTCGGAATATCGGACCCGGGCTGTTCAAGATCGGCGAGCGCGCCAACTCGGCCGGCTCGGCGGCCTTCGCCGCCCTCCTCGACGCAGAGGACTTCGAGGGGATGGCCGAAAAAGCCCTTGCTCAGGAGACGAGCGGCGCCACGGCCATCGATCTCCATCTCTCCCGGCCCGGAAGGGACGAGGCGGCCGACCTCGAGCGCCTGGTCGCCCTGATCGCGCCGCGCGCCCAGGCCGCCCTCTGCCTGGACTCGGGCGATCCGGAGGCGCTGGAGCGCGTCCTGCCCCTCGTCGGCGGGAGGCCCCTCCTCAACTCGACCAGCCTGGAGGACCCCGGGCGGGCGCGGCGCGTCTTCGCCCTGGCCTCGCGCTTCGGGGCGGCCGTCGTCTGCCTGGCCATGGACGGCGCAGGCCCCGCGCGGACCGTGGCCGACAAGGTCCGCGTCTGCCGGGTCCTCTACGACATGGCCACCGGCGAGTTCGGGCTGCAGCCGCAGGCCCTCCTCTTCGATCCCCTCACCTTCACGATAGCCGCGGGCGGCGACCCAGCGGCCACGATCGCGGCGATCGGCGCCGTCAAGGCGGCCTGCCCAGGCTCCCTGACCGTGCTGGGCGTCGGCAACGTGTCCTACGGGCTGCCGAAGTCGACGCGCGCCGCGGTCACCTCCCTTTTCCTGGATGCCGCCGTCCAGGCGGGCCTCGACGCGGCGATCATGGACACGGCGGGCATCCCCGCGCCCGATTCGATCGACCCCGGACTGAAGACGGCGGCGCTGACCGCCCTCGGGCTCGGAAGTCCGGCGCGAGTGGCCGCCAACGCCGCCGTCGCCGGCCCAGCGGATGCCGGCCCGGCCGCAGCATCGGAAAGGGAGCCGGACGACCGCCTCGACGCCCTCCTCGCCTGGGCGGCGGAAAAAGCCAAGGCCGGCAAGGGCGCCGGCACGACAACCACAGCGGCCGCCACCGCCGCGGCACCCCCTGGCCAGGCATCTGGCGAGCCCGAACCTGCCGATCCCGCATCCAGGCTCAAGGCCGCGCTCTCTCGGGGCGACAAGGTCTCGGCGGAGGCGCTCGGACGGGAAGTCGCCGCGCTGCGGGGATCGGCCGAACTCATGGGCCTCGTGACCGAGGCGATGGCCGAATCGGGAAGGCTCTGGAACGAAGGCCGCCTCTCCCTGCCCCTCGTGCTCCGCTCCGCGGAGGCGGCGCGGCGCGCCCTGGGGCCCGCGACCGAAGGAGCCGCCGCCTCCGCGACGAAAGGCATCGTCGTGATGGCCACAGTCAAGGGCGATCTCCACGACATCGGCAAGAACATCGTCGCGGCCATCCTGGCCTGCTCGGGCTGGAAGGTCGTCGATTTGGGCACCGACGTCCCGACCGCGGCAATCGTCAAAGCCGCTCAAGAGCGCGGCGCCATCGCCGTGGGGCTCTCCGGACTCCTCACCCGGTCGTTGGTCGAGATGCGCGCCACCTGCGCCGCCCTCGCGTCCGCCGGCAGCAAATGCCTCGTCCTCTGCGGCGGCGCGGCGGTGAGCGCCGACTTCGTGGCGCGCGAGATGAAGCCCCTCCACCCCGGCCTGGTAAGCGCCTGCCCCGACGCCTTCGCCGCGGCCGAACTCCTGGACCGCGCGGCGGAAGCCCAAACGGAAGCGCGGGCGGCAGCGCCCCGGCCTTCCACCCCGCCCGCAGCAAAGGCCGCCGCCGCGAGCCACCCCATCGCGCCCAAAGCCAGGCCGGCCTACGAGCCGCCCTTCCTGGGCGCCGCCGAACCCCGCGGCATCCCCTTCCCGGAACTCCTCGCCCGCTTGAGCCACCCGACCCTCTTCGCGGCGCGCTGGGGCTACGGTCGCCAGGATTTCGACAAGGCCGAGGCCGAACTGTCGGGCCTCCTCGACGAGGCCGAAGCTCTCGCGGCGCCACGCTTCGTCTACGGCTACTACCCCGTAAAAGCGCTGGGCGAAACGATCCTCCTCGTCGGCGGCACCGCCGGCGCCACACTCAGCAGCGGCACCGTCTTCGCCGCTCCGGCAGCCGCCCTCGCCCCTCTCGAACTTCCCTTCCCCAGGGAGTCCGGCGGCGCTCGCCGAACCCTCGCCTCCTATTTCCGCCCCGAGGGCGACTGCATCGCCTTTTTCGCCGCCACGGCCGGCCCCGAACTGGGGCGCAGGGCGCGGGAGTTGAAGGATGAAGGGAAATTGGAAGCCTATTGGCACCTGCACGGCCTGGGCTCGGCCCTCGCCGAGGCGGCGGCCCAGTACGCGCACGACCTGATCGGCGCCGAGATCCTGGCGGCGGGGGGCGAGTCGGCGGGAAAGCGCTATTCCTTTGGATTCCCGGCTTGCCCTGGCTTGGAATACCAGGCGCCTCTCCTGGAGCTCCTCGGCGCCCGGCGCATCGGCCTCTCGGCCACCTCGGGGCACCAGCTCGACCCTGAGCACTCGGTCACGGCCTTCGTCATCGCCCGGGAGGACGCAACCTACTTTGGCGCTTGAGCCTTGTCGCGGAAGTCGGCGGGCCGCCCGTCGGAGAGATCCTCCCAGACGAACCTGTTCTTGCCCTCCGACTTGGCCTGGTAGAGGGCCTTGTCGGCGCGGGCGATGGCCTCGTTCAAGCTCGCCTCGACATCGACCGACCGATCGACCATCGCCGCCCCGAGGCTGATCGTCGCGCGGATCGCCCCATCATCGGCGACGAATTCGCGCCCGCCCACGATTTTCACCAGGCGCCGCGCCAAATCCTCCGCCGAAGCCCGGTCGATATCGGGCAGGAATACGACGAACTCGTCGCCGCCGATGCGGCTGAATATGTCGTCTTTCCTGATCGCGGCCCCGCATCGATCGCAGACCGCCCTGAGGATGGCGTCGCCCGCGAGATGTCCATAAGTGTCGTTGATGGCCTTGAAGTCGTCGATATCGAAGATGAAGAGGCAGGCAGGCCCCTGCCTCAACTGAGCGAGGCTCTCGAACAGCTCCGCCAGCGCCTCGCGGTTGTAGAGCCCGGTGAGCCCGTCGCGCTGGGCCCGCCGCTTGAGGTGCTCGACGAGCTGCACTTCCCGGGTGATGTCCCGGAGCACGAGCACGGAGCCGATCCTCGTTCCGACGGCGTTGTCGAGCCAGTTCGCCTTGACGTTGAAGTAGCGGAGCCCCTTTCCGCCGCCCTTGCCCAGGGAGATATCGACGCCGCCCGGCTCGGTGCCGCCGGGAAGGGTGTCGAGGTTTTCCTTGAGGAAGGCGTCGGCCTCGCTCTTGAGCGAGGAATTCTCCGCGTCCGAGAGCGTCAGATGGGGCGCGAGCATGCGGCGGGCCGCCCTGTTGATGTCGACGACCTTCCCGTCGCGCGAGCGGATGACGATGCCCTCGTCGATGACGTCGAAGGCCTGGTCCCTGGCGATGGGCTCTAGGGAGAGGAAGTCCAGCTTGTAGACCCCGTACAGGAGGAGAGCGCAGCCGAGAGCGAAGGCGCAGGAGATCGGCACGCCGAACGCGAAGGATTCGCCGAATCCGACCCGAAATGCCGCGAACACCACCGGCACTGCTATCCCCAGCACCACGGCCCCGATCTGGCTTCTCATGGCGGAAGCCACGCGGAAGAAGAAGAGGAGGATGACGACGAGGGCGGCGGCCATGAGGAGGAAGTTGATCGAAACGAAGATCGTCCCCAGCGTGGTCGTCTTGACGGCGAGCGTGGCCGAACCCATGGGTCCGTAGTATATCTCGCAGCTCGCGCGAACGAAGTGATGCAATTCGTCGGTGGCGATCAGGATCACGGGGATCGATTGAAAGGAGTAGAGTATCCGGGCTGTCGTCCTGATCCGTTTGGGCGGGAGCCCCGAATAGGAGAGCGCGAAGAGCAGGGCCGCGGGGGGCACGAAAAAGACCCCGACCTGGGTGAAGTCGCGCCAGAAGATCTTTCCCGCGAGCCCATGGGCGAGGAGTTCCGCGAACGAACCTGTCGCCCACGCCAGCCCGAAGAACATGAGGGCGCAGAGGGACCTCGTCGACGCGACCTCGCGGCGCCCGAAGGCGAAAATGAACATGAGCCCAAGCAATGCGATCGACGCGAGGTTGATGAAGACAAAGGGGAAACTCATCGCGCTCCCTCGGCTGGCGGTATTTGATCCGACGCGGGATCGGGTAACCCTACTTCATGCCAGGTCGCCGCGCAAGCCGTCGCGGAGAAAGCGCGGCGCGGCTGTCGCGGCGGCGCGGCGCTTGACCATCGGCGCGCGCCCTCATTAGGATCGAATCCATGCTCGACGCGTTTTCCCGGACTGAACTCCTCCTCGGCCGCGAGGCGATGGAAAAACTGGCCGCCGCCAAGGTGGCGATCTTCGGCATCGGCGGCGTGGGCTCCTACGCCGCCGAAGGCCTCGCCCGCGCGGGCGTCGGCTCCCTCGTCCTCGTGGACGACGACTCGGTCTGCCTCACCAACATCAACCGCCAGATCATCGCCCTCCGGTCCACGGTCGGCAAGCCCAAGGTCGAGGTGATGAGGGCGCGCATCCTCGACATCAATCCCGAGGCCACGGTCGAGATCTTCCAGGAATACTGCGGCCCGGAGAGCGCGCCACGCCTATTGGGGCAGGACGTCCCCGGAGGCCGCGGCATCTCCTACATCGTGGACGCTATCGACACCGTCTCCGCCAAGCTCGACCTG
>JAJTBU010000162.1 GCA_021286735.1 bacterium | reverse complement strand
GAAACCAAGGACCGCCGTGATCGGCGCCGGCCCGGCGGGCCTGGCCTGCGCCTGGCACCTCGCCCTCGCGGGCCACGCCGTCAAGGTATTCGAGGCGGGGCCCGAGCCCGGCGGCGTGCCCGCCAACGTCATCCCGCGCTTCAGGATCGACCGCGGGGAGATTGCCGCCGATATCGCGCGGATCAAGGCGCTCGGCGTGGAATTCGCCTTCGGTTCGCCCGTCGACTCCCTCGACGCCCTGAGGGCGCAGGGATTTTCGAGCTTCTTCGTCGGCATAGGCGCCGACTCCGCCAAGGACCTCTCTCTCGCGGGGAGCGGCGTGGAGGTCGTGGACGCCCTCGCCTTCCTCGGAAAGATAGGCGCCGAGGGGCCGGAAGCCTTCGCGGGGAAAAGGCGCGTCGTGGTGGCGGGCGGCGGCAACACCGCCTGCGACGCGGTGCGCGCGGCCACGAGAATCCCCGGAATCGAATCGGTGAGCCTCTCCTACCGGCGGACCCGCCGCGAGATGCCCGCCGACCTCGAAGAGCTGGAGAACGCCGAGGCAGAGGCGCTGGCCCTGAAGGCCGGCGGCAAGCGCGCCGGCGATGGCGGCGCCGCGAAAGCGATTTACGAGCTCTCCCTGCCCGAGGAGGCGAAGCCCGGCGCCCTTGTGCTCAGGAAGATGGCCCTCGGCGAGCGCGACGCCTCCGGGCGACGCTCGCCCGAGCCCACGGCCGAGACCTTCGAGCTGCCCTGCGACCTCCTCGTGGCGGCGATCGGCGAGGCGCCCGACCGCGCGACCCTCGAGAGCTTCGGGATCGCCTTCGGGCCGGACCGGAAACCCATAGCCGACGCGGCCACCATGGCGACCGGCGCCCCCGGCGTCTACCTTGGGGGCGACGCCCGCCGCGGCCCCGCCTCGATCATCGCCGCCGAGGCCGACGGCAGGGCGGCGGCCCGCGCCATCGTCGCCGCCTCGGGCGGGGAATTCCCCCAGGCCGACTACAGGCCGCCGCGCATCGACTACGCCAAGCTCGCCCGCCGCGGCGAGATCATCAAGCCGCTGGCCTTCGGCGAGCCCGGATTCGCGGCGCGGGAAGCGGAGCGCTGCCTCGCCTGCGATTCGGCCTGCCTCCGCTGCGTCGAGGTCTGCCCCAACCGCGCGAACACCTTCATCGAGGCGGGAGGCCCCTTCGCGCAGCAAGCCCAGATCCTCCACCTGGACAGGCTCTGCAACGAGTGCGGCAACTGCGGCTTCTTCTGCCCCTACGAGGGCGAGCCCTACTCGGGCAAGATCACCCTCTTCGACGGGGCGGACGATCTGGCCGTCTCCAGGAACGCGGGCTTCGCCTTCATCGGCAAGGGCGCCACGCCGGCCCTCCTCGCGAGGGCGGAGATAGGCGGCCCCGCGCTCGAACTCGACTACGCGTCCTGGAACGGCGCCGCGAGCCTCCCCAGACTCGAGCGCCTCGTCGCCCTGGCCAGGGCGGTCTTCCGCGACCACCGCTACCTATTGGAGGCAACGCCATGATCCTTTTCGAGAACGTCAGGCTCCTCTCCTTCAATCCGCCCTCGGTCTCCGAGCCCACCGACCTCGCGGCCTACGGCCCCGGCGAGGGCGGCGCGTCCGCCGGCACCATCGCGGCGATCGGCAAGGGCCTGCGGGCGCGCTTTCCCCAGGCCGAGCCCGCGGGCGCGGGCGGCTACCTCTCGCCGGGCCTGGTCTGCTCCCACACCCACCTCTACTCGGCCCTGTCGCGGGGCATCGAGGTGCCGATCGCGCCCTCGAAGGACTTCGCCCAGATCCTCGTGAACCTCTGGTGGCGCCTCGACCGCGCCATCGACCTGCCCATCCTGGAGGCGAGCGCCCTCTCAGGCTGCGCCGACGCGATAGCCGCCGGCGTCACGTCGATCGTGGACCACCACGCGGGCCCCGAGGCCATCGACGGGAGCCTGTCGGTGATCGCGGCCGCCTACGCCGAAATAGGCGCGCGCGGCATACTCTGCTACGAGACGACCGACCGCAACGGCCCCGAAGGCGCGCGCGCGGGCCTGGCCGAGAACCTGCGCTTCGCGCGCGAAGTGGACGCGGCCCGCGCGCGCGGCGCGGCGCCCCTCGTCGACGCTGCTATTGGAGCCCACGCCGGCTTCACCGTCGGCGACGAGACACTGGAAGGCCTCGCCGAGGCGGTCAAGACCTCGGGGCGCGGCATCCACATCCACCTCGCCGAGGACAAGTACGACGCCGTCGACTCGCGCTACCGCCACGGCCTCGACCCCATCGAGCGCCTGGACAGGGTCGGCGCCCTCACGCCCAAGGGCATAATCGGCCACGGCGTCTGGCTCAGCCCCTCCGAAATCGAGACCATGAACGGGCGCGACGTCTTCCTGGCCCACAACGCCCGCTCGAACATGAACAACGCGGTGGGCTACAACGCCCTCCTGCCCCGGCACAAGAACGTGGTCCTCGGCACGGACGGCATGGGCGCCGACATGCTCGAGGAATTCAAGTTCGCGGTCTTCAGGCACCGGGAATCGGGCGGCCCCTGGTGGCCGGGCGATTTCCTCGCCTGCCTCGACCGCGGCAACCGCCTCCTGGAGCGCTACTTCGCGGCGGATTTCGCCGCGCCCTCGGGCAGCCAGGTAGCCTTCGGCGTCCTGGCGCCCGGCAACCCCGCCGACCTCGTCCTCTGGGACTACGATCCCCCCACGCCCATGGACGGCGCCAACGTGGCGGGCCACCTGGCCTTCGGCATGAGCGCGAGATCCGCCAGGACCGTCGCCGTGGCCGGCAGGCTCAGAATCAAGGACAGGGCCCCGCTCTTCGACATGGAGGCCATCCAGCGCAAAGCGAGAACCCAGGCCGCCAGGCTCTGGAAAAATATGGAAGGAAGGTAAGCTATGAACGCCAAAGACATGCTCGCGAAAGCTAAGGAATACAGAGACTACACCGCCCGCAACCTGGGCGAGCTCATCAAGGTGCCCGGCTTTTCCTGCACCGAGAAGGACAGGATCCAGCTCCTCAAGAAGCTCTGCGAGGAAGCCGGCATGGAGGACCTCCGCGTCGACGGCCTCGGCTCCCTCCTCGGGCGCGTCGGCAACGGGCCGAAGAAACTCGTCTTCGACGCCCACATCGACACCGTCGGCGTCGGCGATCCGGCCCAGTGGAAAACCCCGCCCCACTCCGGCATGGTCGCGGACGGCCTCGTCTACGGACGCGGCGCCTCGGACCAGCTGGGCGGCGCCGCCTCCATGATAACGGCGGCGCGCATCCTCAAGGAGATGGCCTACTCGGGCGGCTTCACCGTCTGGTTCGCCTTCACCGTCATTGAGGAGGACTGCGACGGCCTCTGCTGGAAGTACCTGATCGAGGAGGAGAAGTTCGTGCCGGACTTCGTCGTGTCGACCGAGCCGACCTCCTGCAGGCTCTACCGCGGCCACCGCGGGCGCATGGAGATCCAGATCGACATCAAGGGCGTCTCCTGCCACGGCTCGGCCCCCGAGCGCGGCGATTCCGCGGCGTACAAGGCCGCCCGCGCCGCCCTGGCCATAGAGAAGCTCAACACCGAGCTCAAGCCCGACGACGACGAGTTCCTGGGCAAGGGCACGATCACCGTGTCCCAGATCCAGGTGCGGGGCCCCAGCCAGTGCGCCGTGCCCGACCAGGCCATGCTCTACTGCGACCGCCGCCTCACCTGGGGCGAGACGGACTCCATCGCCATCCACCAGGTCCAGCGCGCCCTCGAGGCCGCCGGCGTCAGGGACTTCACCGTGAAGATGCCCGAGTACGCCCAGCCCGCCTACACGGGAAAGCTCTACAAGCAGGAGCTCTACTTCCCGACCTGGAAGATCAAAGCCGACCACCCCCTCGTCCGCGCGGGCGTCGAAGCCTACGGCGAGCTCTTCAACAAGCCGCCCGTCGTCGACAAGTGGACTTTCTCGACGAACTGCGTGGCGATCTGCGGCAGGCACGGCATTCCCTGCATCGGCTTCGGCCCCGGCGACGAGTCCCAGGCCCACGCCCCGAACGAGATCAACCGCGTCGACGACCTCGAGATCTGCTCAGCCTTCTACGCCGCCCTCCCCGAGGCCCTGGAGAAGCGCGCATGAGATGGCTCCACCGCTGCCCCTCCTGCGGCGCGACCTACGCGATCGAGCCCGGCAGGTATCTCTGCGACGCCTGCGGGACGAGGAACGCGCCCGGCCTTCCCCTGGAGGGCGTGCTCGAATGCGTCTGGGAGGGCGACGGCGGCGAGGCGCGAAAGATAGCCGAGGCCGGGGGCGTCCCGCTTCCGGTCGAGGCGGAATATTTTCCGCCCCTCCCCGTGGGCGACACGCCCCTTTGGGAGCCTGAGCGCCTGCGCGAGGCCCTGGACGCGCCGAATCTCTTCCTCAAGGACGACACCTGCGAGCCCTCGGGTTCCTACAAGGACCGCGCCAGCTGGCTGGTGGCGGCCTTCGCCCGCAAGCACGGCATCCGCGAGATCGCCCTCGCCTCGACCGGCAACGCGGCTTCGAGCATGTCTTGCGTGGGAGCCGCGGCCGGCCTCAAGATCACGGTCTTCCTGCCGGCGGCCGCGCCGGCCGCCAAGAGGATTCAGGTGCTGCAGTACGGCGCCGAACTGCGCGAGGTCCGGGGGACCTACGACCAGGCTTTCGACGAGTCGCTCGCCTATTCCGCCGCGACGGGCGTGCTTTCGCGCAACACAGCCTACAATCCCCTGACCATAGAGGGCAAGAAGACGGCGAGCTTCGAGATCGCCCGCCAGCTGGCCGGCGCGGGCGCCGCCTTCCGCGCCCCCGACCACGTCTTCGTGCCCACGGGCGACGGCGTCATCATCGCGGGCGTCGTCAAGGGCTTCGAGGACCTCGCCGCGCTGGGCCTCGTCGACCGCGTGCCGATTTTCTGGGCGGCCCAGGCCGAAGGCTCGAGCGCCATAGTCCGCGCCCTGGAGACGGGCCGCTTCGAGCCGCGCCCCTCGGCGACGATCGCCGATTCGATCTCGGTGGACGTGCCGCGCAACGGCAGCTTCGCCTTGGCCAAGCTGAAAAAACACGGCGGGCGCGGCGTCATGGTGAGCGACGAGGAAATTCTGTCAGCCCAGCGCATGCTCTCCTCGAACTCCGGCCTCTTCGCCGAACCCTCGAGCGCCTGCGCCTTCGCCGGCTATCTCAAGGCCAGGCCTTCGATCGGCCGCGGCGAGACCGTGGTCGTCATGCTCACCGGCTCGGGGCTCAAAGACATCAAGAGCGCCGCCCTGGCGGTGGGGGCGCGGCTCTAGCCCGAACCGATGCCGAAGAAACTCCTCCTGCGCGCCGCCCTGGTCCTCGCCCTGTCGCTGTCCTCCCTGCCGCCGCGCGCCGAAGGGACGCGATCCCTGCGCTTCGGCGGCTTCGTCTGGGATATCAAGAAAAGCCTCGAGCCGATGAACCCCGGCCCGAACCTCTGGGGCGACGGGGCCGACCAAGCCTGGGTCGACCAGGACGGCAGACTCCACCTCTCCATCGTCCGGCGCGAGGACGCCTGGTCCTCGGTCGAGCTGATCGGCGGCAAGCGCGTCGGCTACGGGACCTACAGCGTCGACATCGACGGCTCGATCCGCGATCTCGACCCGAACGCCGTCTTCGGCTTCTTCACCTGGGACCAAATCTCGGGGCGCTACAGCCGCGAGCTGGACATCGAAGTGTCGCGCTGGGGAAATCCCGAAAGCCTCCCCGGCTGGTTCACCGTCCAGCCCTACGAGAACCCCGAGAACCAGCGCGGCTTCGACCTCCCGCCCGCGGGAACCTACACCTTCTGGATGGGCTGGAGCAGGGAGGCCATCGTCTTCTCCTGCTTCGCGGACGGGGCGCCGATCGCAACCTGGACCTGGTCGGGCAAAGTGCCGACGCCGGGGAGCGCCCGCCTCCACCTCAACCTCTGGCTCTTCCAGGGCAGGGAACCCGCGGGAACCGGAACGCGCGAAGTCATCCTCTCGAACCTCCGCTTCGCGCCCGCACCCCGCTGAGCCGCCC
>JAJTBU010000161.1 GCA_021286735.1 bacterium | reverse complement strand
GAGCCTTCCATCCTCCCCGCGCAGCGTGGCTTCAACCGACGGCGCGCCTCCGCGGGAGAAGAGCAGGCGCGCCGAATCGCCCAACGCGGCGATCACGGAGCACTCCAGAGGCTCGATCGCCTCGTCGATCGTCTCGGTGATGCGGAAATTCCCCCGGTACATTTCGAAGTTCCCTGTCCCGCGCCCGGCGCTCAGGAAGGGAATCCCGGGCCGCTGCTCGATGAGGACCTTCCCGCCGATGCCAGCCTCGAAACCGTCCGCGGTATCCCTGAAGAAAAAGCCGCCCATGCTCAGCCCTTGACCGCGCCGGCGGTAAGCCCGGAAATTATCTTGTCGTGCAGGATGACGTAGACCAGCACGCTCGGAATGATCGACAGCACGATGGCGGCAAACATGCCGGTGTTGTCGGTGATGAACTGGCTCGTGAAGAAGCGTATGCCCAGCTGGATCGTCCTCGACTTGACGCTCGAGGTGAAGAGCATCGCCATCACGAACTCGTTCCACGCGTAGATGAAGCAGAAGGTGCCCGCCGTCGCTAGTCCCGAACGGGAGAGCGGGAATATTATTTTCGCGAAGCGCTGGTTGAAGCCGCAGCCGTCGATCGTGGCAGCCTCCTCGAGCTCCTTGGGAATGGCGCGCATAAAGGTCGTGATGAGCGAGACGGACACGGGGATATTGATCGCCGCGTAGGTGAAGATCAGCGAGACGAGCTTGTCGTAGAGGCCGAAGGTAGTGACCATCCAGAAGTAAGGCACCATGAAGGAGATGATGGGGATGAGGACGCCCGCAGTCACGATCGTGAAGATGGCGTCGCGGCCCCGGAATTTCTCCCGCGAGAGGATGAAGCCGGCCATGGAGGCGATGACGAGATTGAGGATCACCGAGCCCGCCGCCACGATCACGGAGTTGAGGAGGAGCCTAGCTAGATCGGCCGTGACAGCAGCGTTCCGGTAGTTCTCGAAAGAGAGCCTCGCCGGGAAGCCGAAGGGCGCGGTCTCGAGCTCGAGGTTGGTGCGGAACGAATTGACCACGAGCCAGAGAAAAGGAAGAATGGCGATGGCCAGAAAGAACAGAAGCGTGAACCACTTCATGAAACCGAAGGCCGCCGCCTTCGGGTTGAAACCTTTTTCTGCGCGATTCTTGCTCATTGGGCGGCCTCCGTCATCGGATCGCTCTTTCCGAGCGCGCGCCGTATCGCCACGATGACGAGGGTGCCGAGAAGGATGAGGATGATGCCCGCGGCGCTCGCCTCGCCGTACCTGAGCGCGTCCATCTTCAGGTAGAGCGCGATCCCCATGGTCGAGGTGGAATAGGCGGGACCGCCTCCCGTCATAAGGTAGGTCGTCTCGAAATGCCGCATGCCATAGGCCATGGCGAGGGTGATCGCCGTGGCCAGGGTGCCGCGGATCATCGGGATCGTTATACGGAACTCCTGCTGCATCTTGGTCGCGCCGTCGATCTCGGCCGCCTCGTAGAGCTCCTTGGGAATGTTCATGATCGACGCGAGGATGATGATCATGAAATAGCCGATGTAGATTACCGTCATCAGGATGATCGCCGGCAGGGCGGTCGACATGTCACCCAGCCAGTTCCTCGCCCCGCCGAGGCCGAGGGACTTCAGGATTCCGTTGATCACGCCGAACTGCGGATTGTACAGCGCGGTCCACACCTTGGCGATCGCCACCGTGGAGATGACGTTGGGCAGGAAATAAATCGTCCGCATGAGTTTCCATCCGCGCGGGTTGCGGGCGAGGATCAGGGCGACGATGGTCGCGAGGGGTATCTGGATGAAGCCCTGCGACAATGCCCAGATGACGTTGTTCTTCATCGAGAGCAGGAAAGTATCATCCTGGAACAGCTTCCCATAGTTGGCGAAATTGTTCCACGTCATCTCGCCACCGCCCTTCCACTTCATCATGCTCGTAGAGACGTTGAACACGAGGGGAAAAATGAAGAAGGCGGTGAAGAACACTGCCAGCGGAAGCATATAGACGATTATCCATGGATGGTTGGCACCTTTTTTCTTCGTCATCGCGTATCCTTGTCCTCGGCGCTCTTTGAAAGAGGGGCGCCCTTTTAAGGCGCCCCTCCAGAATATCACACGCGAGCCCAGGTGTATCCGCCGCTTTCTTAGCGGTCGATTTTCTTCTCCACCAGACCGCAGAACTGCTCAGGCGTTATCTTGCCCAGGGCGAGGGCCGAGAGCTGCTGGGTGAACTCTAGCGTCGCTTCGGCGCCGAGCGCGGCCTCGAGGTCGGCGGCAGTCTCGTAGCCCTTGTTGGCCATGTCGTAGAACTGCTTCTGGAGCTCGTTGTCCTTGGGGACGAAGCCGGAGTTGACGGCGTACATGCCGCCGGACACCTCGGCGAGCCTCGCCATGTTCGGCTTGTTCGTCAGGAACTTGAGGAACTTGATGATCGCATCGTGGCGCGCCTTGTCGGCCGTCGCTCCGGCGGCGATGTTCGCCTGCAGCCGGCTGATGAGGATGTTCTTGTAGCCGCCAGTCGAGGGCACGGGGGCTATCGTGATGCTGGGGAAGAAAGAGGTGGCCTTCAGGTCTGCCCTGCCGGCGTACCAGGGGCCGTTCGAGAAGATGACCGTGCGCCCGGCGAGGAAGTGGCCGCCGGAGACACCGGCGCCGGCGCCGATCGCGTCAGGTGTCGTGTAGCTCTCGAAGATCCGCTTGATCGTCTTGGCCGCGTCTACGAAGGCCTTGTCGGTGAAAGGCTTGTCCCAGACATCGGGGCCGCCGTTCGAAACCGCGAACCAGGAAAACCAGATCATGCTGGTCCAGGCGTTCGTGTCGCCTGACATTTGGCTGGAGGGGTACATTCCGGCGGCCTTCATCTTGTCCATGGCAGCCCAGAGTTCGTCCATCGTCGCCGGAATCTTGGCCACGCCGGCTTTCTTCATCAAATCGCCGTTGTACCAGATCGGGAGGATGGCCGTCTCGAAGGGAAGCGTCTTGAGCTTGCCGCGGATCGTGGACTGCGTCACGGCTCCGGCGTCGAAGCTTTTCCTCCAGTCGCCGGTGAGATCCTCGTTGAAATCGAGGAGAAGCTTGCTCGTGTAGAAGTCCTTGGTGGACGCGTTCAGTTTCAGGGTGAAGATGTCCCCGGGCGCCATGCCGGCCATGATCGCCGTGCGGACTTTCTGCTCGTAGGCGTTGTAGTCGGGCTGGGGTTCGATTTCAACGCGGATCTTGCCCGCGTTGGCAGCGTTGAAGGCGGCGACGATCTCGGCGATTGCCGGCGCCTTGGAGTCCTTGCCGACCCATATGCAGGGCCATTTGAGGACGATCTCCCCGCTCTGCGCGGCGACGAAGAGTGGAAGGGCGAAAAGCAGAACCAAGCCGGCAAATACCGCACGTCGGGTCTTGCTCAGTTTCATTGGAAGCCTCCTGGGAGAGCATTTACTTTCACAAAGAAAGTAAACCACGACTTCCATCGCTTGTCAATAATTTTTTAAATTAACGCTATTCTTGTCTGCAAAATACCGATGCGCCTGCATGCCTTAAGGCGTTCTTGTTCGTCATTTAGGTCGCCAACGCTATCGCATTTCAAGACCTTACATATGCGTCATGACATATGCCGCGAACCGCCTGACCATAGCCGCGGTACTGTCGACCCCGCCTCTCTGCGACGCGTTCAGCGGACTGGCGCCCGACGTGACGATATTGCCGTCGACGACGACTCCGGCCCCCTGGAACAATCCCAGCGGCACCAGGGGCGCATATCGCTCTTCTATGGCGAACTTGACGCCGTCGAGAATTCCCGCCCGCGCCAGCGCGAGCACGCCGATGCTTTGGGCGGCGATCGCCTTCTTTCGCTCGTTGAAACTCCTCAGCAGCTCGATGATCGCCGGGGGATCCCTCTCGTAGATCCTGTCGCCGTCCGCTCCCGCGCCTGGAATGATGATCCCGGCATAGTCTTTTTCCGACACGTCCCCGAAGCGGAGAGCAGAACGGACGAGCGCGCCTCGAAAACGGATCGGTCGCATGGATTCGGTCGCGACCGCGGCCTCAATCTCGTATTCTGAAAGAAGCGCCATGATCGTGAAAAACTCACGTCCGGCCAATCTGGAAAAGACTAGTTCCCCGCCGCGGAGAACCAGCAGCGCTTTAGCGGGCATCATCGGCACCTCCAACGCGGCGCCACAGGCACATAAAAGAGCCGCGCCCCACGATGGGCGCGGCTGTCGTCCCTGGAGCAGCGCACGGGAATCACGCTCAGACTTCCGGCGAATCCCGGTTGAAAATGCTCCGATAGATCAGCCATCTGCCGTCGCCTTGCTTGCGGAAAATCGTGATGAACTTCCCGCCGATCTTCGGCGTCGCGCCTTCGGGCGTAGCCTTGTCCTTGTAAAAAAACTGTCCGCGAATAAAGCCGTAGCGACCCTCGCAGCAAATTTCTTGCGAGACGATCTTCATTTCAAGCAATTCTTTGACGCTCTCGCCCCGCACCGCGCTCAGGACCGCGAGTTTCCCCTCCCGCATCGGCGCGTCGGAAGGCATATCGATGCCGTTCTCGTCCCAGAGCGCGATCCATTTTTCATGATCTCCGTCGACGCGCAGCGAAATGTACTCTTCGAGGACATCGAGCATCGCCGCTTGGTCGGGCGCGAGCGACGCCCCAAGCCAATCCGACCTGCAGTCGCAGGTATAAGCCCCTGCCGCGCCGACCATCAGCGCGCCGACAACCGCCGCGACAATCCACCTTTTCATACCAGGCCTCCATGGTTTTTTTCACGGGGCGCATTCCTGCCCCGGAGCGGGAAGCGGCCCCAAGGCCACCTTTTCCAAGCCCGCATGCGAAAATTCTCCTGGAAACCCGTTGCAAAATCGTTTCATCGGGCGAATACTATAAATAAAATACATGTAAATATATTGGAGGAGAGGCTTTGCAACGTCTTTTCCTTCGCTTGCTCGGCACTCCGGCCGTCTACGCCGATGAAACTCAGCTCCAATTCTCCCGGAAAAAATCGATCGCCCTCCTCGCCTATCTCGCCATCGAGGGCGGCGCCCGCGGGCGCGACAGCCTCGCCACGCTGCTGTGGCCCGCCTGCGGACAGAAGCAGGCCAGGACGAATCTGCGCACCTGCCTTTTCGACATCACCGCCGCGCTCGGGACGGGCCTCCTGGATTCGCGCCGCGAGACTGTCGCCCTTATCCCGGGAACCTTCATGGCGGACGCCATCGAATTCATCCGCGGGGTGGCGCCCTGCCCCGACCATCGGGCGGACTTGGCCTGCGAACGCTGCCTTCCTGGCCTCCTCGGCGCCGTCGAGCTCTACCGAGGGCCCTTCATGGAGGGATTCACCCTCTCCGACAGCGAGGCTTTCGACGACTGGGAGACGCAGCGCGAGAACGAGTTCGGCGAAGCCTACGCGGCCGCTCTCTCGCGGGCGGCCGCCTGGAAGGAGTCGCAGGGCGAGACCGATAAGGCGATCGAACTGCTCGGACTCCTGAGAAGGGCCGATCCCTACGACGAGGAAGCCCTGCGTTCCCTGATGCGCCTTTGCGCCGATTCCGGAAGGGCGGCGCTGGCGGTGGATCGTTACCGCGAATACGAGTCTTTCGCAAAAAAAGAACTCGGGGGAGAACCGGAGCCCGAAACCAAGGCGCTGTGCGAGGAAATAAGCAGTCGGCATCATCCGGCGAAGCAGGGATCCGCCATGGTGGGGAGGGAGGAGGCGGAGGCCGAGGTCAGAGCCGCCCTCGCCGGCCGCGAGGTCCGGCTGTGCACGATCACCGGCATGGGCGGCATCGGCAAGACCCGCCTCGCCCGGGGAATCGCCGCTTCGCCGGGGCCTAAGTTCCGCGACGGGGCGATCTTCGTCGACCTTTCGGCGATAGGAGACGCCGCCCTCGTTTTGCCGGAAATCGCCGCGACGCTCCGCGTGAGCCAGCGGTCGATGTCCGACGAGACGATCGGCGCCAGGCTCGCCGCCCACATAGGCGAAAAGAGAATGCTGCTCACCCTGGACAACTTCGAGCAGGTGGTCG